>NZ_JAUBTT010000026.1:0-6824 GCF_036705125.1 Microcoleus sp. B7-D4 | reverse complement strand
AGTTTTGAGTAGGGGCGGTACCAAGAGTGCCCGCCCTGAGTTTTGAGTAGGGGCGGTACCAAGAGTGCCCGCCCTGAGTTTTGAGTAGGGGCGGTGCCAAGAGTGCCCGCCCTGAGTTTTGAGTTAAAATATCCAGACTTAAAAGCAGGTGATTTAATCAGGAAGCCTTGTAAAAGTTATGAGTTTTGAGTTAGATAAGTTTTTAATTCAAAAAAATTGTTGTACTCAAAATTCATAACTTTCTGCATAACGGGCAAGCTTACGATCGCAAAATTTTCCGATAGCGAGCTTGAATTACCGAGTAGATGCCATAGGCAATTAAACCCAAAGGTACTAGACCCAAAATCACTGGACTAAAAGGCTGTTGTCCCAGAATTGCCAACACCTCGCCCAATCCCTTCGTTTGACTGGCATCTGATAGCTTGGCTGCTTGAATTAAGAAAATACCGATTATAACGAAAACAATCCCACGGGCCGCAATTCCGAATCGACCCAACCGTATCGCCCAAGTTTGCTCGGTTTGGCTCATTTCATCTAGCTTGAAATGGCGGCGAAATTTGGCTTTATATGCTTCGTAGAAATAAGAAAATCCTACGCCAATAACAATTGATCCTGCCAATCCTACCAGCCATTGTCCAAACGGTTGCGCTAAAATTTGGGCTGTCAAATCTTCGGTTGTATTGCTCTTACCACCGCCCGAACCCATTATCAGTTTTACAGCCGTTAAAGCCAAACCTGCGTATCCTAAAGCACTTAAGCCGTAGCCAATGCGTTGGGCAATTCGCTTGGCATCCAATTTGTCTCCTTGGTGTTCTGGGTCGAGAATTGTCTGAACGATACGCCAAAGGGCATAACCAATAATGCCAATCGTTACAAGAAATAGCAGAAATTTACCGAAGGGTTGGTTAACAATTTCTGATAATGCACCGCTAGTATCGGTTGTCCTGCCGCCCATACTAAAGGCTGCTTGTGCTGCTAAAAAACCGACAATAAAGTAAACTAAGCCTTTGGAAGCATATCCCAATCTTGCCAGTCGCTCAAACCAGACATGAGAAGTTGCCTGTCCAATTGAGTGTTTAATGCTGTCGGTGGGTAAGTTGTGCGGTTTCATATTTTTTGACAATTTAGTTGTTCACGACTGCTGCCATAGGCAATGGTGCATTCCTTTCCAGTTAACTGAGTTCTTAAACAGATAATTTATGTTATTATTTATTAAGTTAAAATTACCTTGTTGAGAAATTTTTGTCATCTGTCTTGAGCGGGAGTGTCATCGGTTGATTGAGTGATAAAATTCACATTAAGTGGGCTTGACAAATATAGCTTTATGGGTTATTAAATGGCTTCCCTGATGGAGCAGTTTGCCAGGGGTCTAGTATATCTTTGATTAAAACTTCTTTAACCCAAATTTGAATAACAATTAGAATTGGTAGCCCTAAAAATAATCCCAAAAAGCCAAAGAAAAATCCGAATGCTGTCAAAAGAGCTAAGGTGTAAGCGGGAAGCAGAGATACCTGCTTTTCCATAATGATAGGTGTGACTAAGTTGCCTTCAACTTGTTGAATTAGGAAATAAAGCAACAACACCGCGCCTGCTTTTGAAGGCGAATCTAATAAAGCCAGCAGCAACGGTGGAATTACGCTTAAAATTGCGCCCATATAGGGAATTAAGGCTAATATGAATGCGAGAACGCCGTTCACAAAAGGCAGGGGAACTTGCAAAACCAACAAACCAATAATGCTCGTAATACCAATAAAACTCATGCTTAATGCAACGCCGGCCAACCAACCCATTAAACCCTCTTCGCATTTTGAGAGAATTTCATCGGCTCGCTGACGGTAAAAAGCCGGAAAAAGGCTGATAGCTGCGTGGCGGTATGGCATCGGATTTACCAGAAGCATGATTGTCAAAATGGTAATTAATAAGGTATTGAGAATCAAGCTGAGATAGTTGGAAAACAACAGATAAATAGGCGAACTTGTCCACCGAAAAAGCGTTTTAATTTCTTGGGTTAAATCGTCAATACTCGGAAGGTTATCAAAAATTGGTCCGGGTAATCTTGCTTGCAACCAATAGAACCAAACTCGCAGTTGTTCTATTCCTAGCGGGACGAGTTGGGACAACTCTTGAAATTGATTGCTCAGGCGCGTTACGATGAGAGTTAGCAAGACAGCGCTCGCTGTGACTAGAATCGCAATTGCTAAGGCGATCGCCACTCCCCGCTTCGCACCCGACTGCTGCAATCTTCGCACTAAACGGTTGAGAGCGATCGCTATAATTACGGCGGTAAAAAACAGTAAAACAATCGTTCTAATTGTCCACAAAATATAGAGGGAGGCTACCAAAGCCAAAAAACCGATCCACTTTCCTAAACCCACAACAAAAGCCTCTCTATTCACCCACACTTAACTGGAGCAGGGAGATTTTTTTGGCTAAACTTTCTACAGCGAGAGTGAGCGATCGCATCAATTCCGAATCCTCACTGTACTCTGCAGAAGCCAAATTCATCAGCCGCTGACTTTGGCTAATTTCTATTTCCTGACTCCACTCTTGTGCGGTAGTATCTTTATAAACCCCAATCGTTATTCCCTGTTGTTCATTCAAAAGCGAAAAACAAGGAATATCTGATGCCCCATCACCCACATAAATGACTTGCGTTAGCGGGATGTGCAATTCTTCCGCCGGAACATCCCGATAAACAAATGTCGTGCCATCGTCTTTTGGAGAGTTGTCAACGCCTTTGGCAAGTTGAAACAAATAGCGAGTTTTTTCCGTGTGAGTTACAATTTTTTTGACAAACTCAATCTCGCCTTCTTTACCATAATGGAACTCGCAACCCCACATCGCCTTAAACTTGGGGGCGATGCAATTATTACGGGCAATTTCCACCATACCGCAGCTAATTAGATAAAATTCAACTTCCACTTTGGGGTTGATTGCATAAGCGCTTTGGCGTAGGCGAGCGAACATTTCCGCAACGCCATCAAAGGGCGCTAATTTTTTCCCAAAATTGGCTATATATTGCTGGGTTATTTTGTTCCCTTGACGCTTAGATTCCTCGATAAGTGCGTAAAATCTGGCTAGAATATTGTCCCAACCGCTATCAATTAAAGGTTGAATTCGATCGCGACGAAAGGCGAGGGCATCAATATTGAGGCTTTCTAACAGACTATCGACGGTATCCGGGACAAGGGTATCGTCGAAGTCAAACACGACGGCGATATAGTTAGATAAAGGTTTGGTTGCGAGAGTCATAACAATTTGAAAGTGAAGGTTAACTAACAACAGCAACTTGATAGTTGCGATTTTCCCAATTTTGGGAAATAGTCCAGAAAAAAGTAAAGTGAATCGGAGATGTTTGATTGTGGTCGATTGCAATATCTAACAATTCAATTCCGATTGCTGTTGAGGAGGAGTTTGTATCTGTAACAGTTAGCCAGTTATCGCCAGACAAATGTAACTATTATTTTTGCGAAATTATGGCACGTTCACCTGCTAGCGCCACTATAAAAACCCTGTTTAACTTCCTCCTCCACTCGTTCCACTTATCCCGGTCAGTTGTAAAAGATAGATAACTGCAAAGCCGGCAAAAAATATCCCTGCAATTACCGTTCCACCCCAGATAAACTTCGAGGGTCGCAATTCCTTGGGCAGCATTCGATGATTCACATAAAGCGTTAATCCAGTCACAATGGGAATGTGAGCTGCTTCAATGCCTCCAGCCATTTGTAGCAAGGAAACGGGTTCGCCGAAAATCAGATAAATCGCAATGGGTAACGCAGCTAACAGCACTATAATATAAAATCGCTGCAAAAATTTTTCATTCGTCCAACGACCCTGCACGCCAAATCCTTGCAGTAAAATTTGCGTGCCATCGGCAAACATCCGCCCAAAGCCATCTTGGACTGAAAGCGTGGTGCTACCAAAAGTAATAAAAACAATTGCCACCATAAACCAAAAGCCAAATGGCCCCCAAAGGTCGCCTAGCAAACTACCCAAAATTTCTGCTACTTGTTGTTCTTTTGGCACTAATCCTTGGGGACGCAACAACTCGCCACCGAGAATCAAAAAAGCGAGTGCCGCTAACAGCGCACCCACGACTGCTAAGGTGTTGGATAAACTCATTAAAGTCACCCAACCCTGCAACCTTTTTACTTGTTCGTGGCCGATTTGATTAAAATCAAGGGGTTGTTCTTGTTTGAGGGAAGCAGCACCGTATCCTCTGGCTTCCACCCAATAGGAATACCACATCAATCCTGCTGCCCCTGCTAGCATAAAACCTAGCCAAGGTAGGATTTCTTGATATTGCACGTTTTGGGGAATTTGAGGCACTAAACCCGCTGCGAATTGTCGAAGGTTGGGAAAAACAAAAATCGCCGCGGCTACCACTGCCAACGTGCGGCCGATGCCGATAATTGAGGAAATTTTTTCAACAACTTTATACTGCCCCATGAACACAATTGCTGCCGTCACAGCGATAATAATCACCGTCCAAAGTTTAACTGTTCCTCCTGTTACTAGAATCAGTGCTGTAGCGGCGGCACCTGCAAGTCCGGCAACCGTGGAAATTGCTACTATCACCTGCGGCAATAAAATCAGCCAAATCGTCCAATTTTTTGGCCCAGGAATTTGCTTAAAACCTTCTAAAATCGTTGCGCCCGTACAAACCGAAAACCGCCCGACTTCGTTGTTGATAAACCACTTGAGGATAACAGCGGCTAGCAGCGCCCACAACAGCGAGTAGCCGTAAAGTGCTGCAATTCGAGGTGTAAATAGTAACTCACCAGAACCAGCAGCCGAAAGCATCCATAAAAAACTCGGCCCCAACCATTTAAAGCGATCCCAACCCTCTGGTGGCTGCGGGATTTGTTGATTTGTATTTTCACCCTGTTGGTTAGTTATTTGTGCAGAAGAACTGCGATTGCTATCTCTATTCATTGTTTGTTATTACTCGATTAGTAACTGGTCAACACCGATCGATTTACCCACGATTTATGGTGAGGTTGAAATTGTGGATTTTCATATTCCGGTGCTTCACAGCTTGTTAAAACGACGCTTGCTGCTGGCTTTTACCCAAAGTCCGATTAAACTTATATCTTGCACCATTCTCAATTAGCCTTTTAGGAACAGGCAAGATGCCTGTTCCACAAGAAAATCTACTCTTTGTGGAACGGGCAAGATGCCCGTTCTTGAGAATGCTGCAAGATGTGAGATTAAACCAAAGACAACTACGATCGCCAGCAAAAACGTTAGATTGAACTGAATGCCAAAGCCACTTGCATGATTGTGGCAACGTAAAACTCACAGCAGGTATTGGCCAATTGCAAATGATGGTACGCGCCAAGCCAAAAAAACTGCTGCTAGTCCCAAAAAAACGGCAATGTCCACAACGAATGCGATCGCACTCAGGCTTGACTAGGTTCTCAAGTTTGAGAGAGGACTTTTCCTTCCCAATTACAGCGAGCGAACCAGCTAGAAGCATCCACAATCGCATTCGTGGTTGAATTTTTGAATTGGTCAGGTTTTCTTGTACTCAAGGAATTAATTTTGTACAAAGATACCTCCTAAGACTGCCACTCTTACATTTTTACCCTACACCTATGTCGGGCAATGATTGTGCAAAATTAAAGCAAATAGCCAAATATATTACTTAAGATATATTGCTTTTACATTCAATTTTAAAATCACCCAACTTAAGATAGATGCTGCACGGCTATTTTTTCTCTACAGAGACTTTTTAGAAAAACCCAAAGTTCATTCTCAGGTTAGGCGCGTCGCTATTGTTTAGTTTGTATGCTGAGAACTACGAAGTTCATATAATTTAACAAGAGCGAGATGACACAAAATAGCGATCGAGCAAGCCAAGCAATAGAATTGCTGGGTCAACAAAAGTTGGAACTAAGCGATCGCGATCGTGAAGAGATCATTGAGCGCATCCGTCCCACTGCCTTAATCATTCACGAAACGATTAGGATTGAGGGTGAAAGTGAGTTGTGCCGTCCAGTTTCAGCCCTAGCTTGGTCTGGATTAGCCGCAGGACTATCTATGGGATTTTCCCTGGTGGCTCAAGGTGTACTCCAAGCAAATTTACCCCAGCAATCTTGGAGTTCCATCATTGTCAGCCTTGGGTACAGTATCGGCTTTGTCATCGTGGTGATGGGGCGTCAGCAGTTGTTCACTGAAAATACCCTGACTGTCATTCTGCCTTTGTTAAACGATCGCAGACCCAAAGTTTTTATGCGAGTGCTGCGATTATGGGGAATCGTGTTAGCAAGCAATTTGTTAGGTGCATTCATATTTGCCTCAATAGTTGCACAGGTTGGAGTCTTCCCGCCTGAATTTCAAACAGCGTTTGGCGAAATAGGTTTAAGAGTTATCGATGGAGGATTTTGGATAACTTTATTGCGGGCAATCTTTGCTGGTTGGTTAATTGCTTTAATGGTCTGGCTTCTCCCCGCCGCTGAGTCTTCCCAACTGTGGGTAATTGTTATCATCACTTCCCTGGTTGGGCTAGGTGAATTTCCTCATATTATTGCCGGATCGGTGGAAGTTTTCTATGCAGTGGCAATTAAAGCTGTTTCGTGGCCAGAATATTTTGGCAAATTCATGATACCTACCCTAATTGGTAATATTTTAGGCGGAGTTACCTTAGTTGCTGCCTTAAACCATGCCCAAGTTGCTCAAGATGACCTCTAGAAATTGCACTCCAATAAACTATATCAAGGGCATGGAGAACCCCGATTTCTCTAACAGGGTAAACGCATCTTAACTGGAACCCAAAATATGCTACAGTTAAATCCGACTAAATTTCAATGTAGTTTGTTGTA
>NZ_JAUBTT010000269.1:0-1215 GCF_036705125.1 Microcoleus sp. B7-D4 | reverse complement strand
AACACCGACTTCATCGGGAACACCGACTTCATCGGGAACACCGACTTCATCGGCAACACCGACTTCATCGGCAACACCGACTTCATCGGGAACACCGACTTCATCGGGAACACCGACTTCATCGGGAACACCGACTTCATCGGCAACACCGACTTCATCGGCAACACCGACTTCATCGACAACACCGACTTCATCGGCAACACCGACTTCATCGGCAACACCGACTTCATCGGCAACACCGACTTCATCGACAACACCGACTTCATCGACAACACCGACTTCATCGGCAACACCGACTTCAACCAACTTCTTCGACTATGCCTCCTCTCCCAACAGCGTTACCCAAAACTTCAGCAACATCACTCAACCCATCACTATCATTGGCAGTCCCTTTAACGACAACTTCACAGGTACGGGCAACCCAGACAATCTCAGCGGTGGCGGTGGTGATGACATCCTTGATGGTGGCGTTGGTAATGACATCCTCAATGGCGGAGTTGGCAACAACACCCTCACCGGAGGAGTTGGTAATGACACCTTTATCTTTAGTCCCGTTCCTGGTACTTTCGGTGGACAAAACCAGATTTCCGACTTCACCCCTGGAGAAGATAAATTACAACTTGATGTCGCCTTCGGTTTCACCTCACCCGAACAAGTAATCGCCGCATTACAATCTACCCCTTCGGGTTTAGTCTTAAATTTAGGGAATGGTCAAACTATCTCTATCAAAGCCAATTCTCTCTCACCAACCGACATCATTCTCTTTAGTAATTCCACAGCAACACCGACACCAACGGGAACACCTACGCCATCGGTAACACCGACACCAACGGGAACACCGACACCATCGGGAACACCTACGCCAACGGTAACACCGACGCCAACGGGAACACCGACGCCAACGGGAACACCAACACCAACGGGAACCGATACACCAACGGGAACACCATCGGGAACACCAACACCAACGGGAACACCATCGGGAACACCAACACCAACGGGAACACCGACGCCAACGGGAACACCGACGCCAACGGGAACACCAACGCCAACGGTAACACCGACACCAACGGGAACACCAACACCAACGGGAACACCAACACCAACGGGAACCGATACACCATCGGTAACACTGACGCCAACGGGAACCGATACACCATCGGTAACGCCAACACCAACAACCAACAACATCCCCAATGACGACTGCATCTGCGA
>NZ_JAUBTT010000268.1:0-1226 GCF_036705125.1 Microcoleus sp. B7-D4 | reverse complement strand
GGCATGAACGGACTCGGGATAATATCCTGTGAATCTATAATAAGCTTCTAAAGAGTGCTTTTAAGTCCCCTGATTCGTTAAAGTTATCCCAGCTCATCCGGTCTAAAAATACATATCCTTCAAAACAACTGGCTGATAGTTTGGCTCCAAATTCTACGCTTTTTCCGGCTTTTCCTCGCGACGTTGGGACGAATATGGGGTTGACTTAAACTTACTATTCTATCCTCAATACTCTGTTTATCGTTGTCAAATAACCACTGTTGGAAAGCGAGCGACTTCTGTGAGGACTAGCAAGGTTTTATATTGTTTTTTATTCAGACCTTCTAGGCTCGCACCCGCATCAATTAGCTGTTCAATATGAGCCTGGTTTCTTTTGATATATTGAAGTTGTTTTTTAATTGCTTGTCTTTTTTTGTTTTTGGTCGGTCGTCGTTGTTTGGCTACTGCTAAGTAGTCTTTCCTGGCTAGGTTACGGTAGGTTCTTGGTTTTTTAGTGGTTTTTTCTTTAATTTGTTTATACAGAATGTCTATGATTTTTTCTGTATGAACTCTGGCTCTGTTTAATAGTCCTAAGTCGGTCGGATAACTAATGTCGGCTGGGGCGCAGGTTGCATCTATGATTAGTTTACCGCGATTGGGTGACTCATTTTTGGCGTCCGAATCCTTTTTTTTTTCGGGTTTGACAGGCGTGATTTCTCGCATTTTTTCAACCAGGCGTTCGTTCACTTTATTAATTAGGTTGGCACTGATTCGTTGCCGAAAGTGTACTAAGAGGGATGGGTCAAATGCGAGTTCGTTGCTGTAGCTTGATTGACCGATGAAGTATTGTAGATAGGGGTTTTCACGGATCTGTTCTACTGTTTCACTCGGAGCTAATTCCTAATTTTTCTTTAATAATTAATGCCCCCAATGCCATCCTAAAGGATTTAGCAGGGGCCCCCTTTTCTGTGGGGAAGTTGGCCGCATATTCTGATTCAAATTCAGACCACGGGATTATTTGGGCCATTTTTACCCAACGGTTATCTGCTGACAACTTTCCACATGAGGGGAGTTCAAAGTCGGAGGGTGAGGGGGAAGCAAGCTCAGCTTTTCGGTACACGTTCGCAGATGGTGATGCACGGGTTTTGCTCTATTTTACCTGTTTTTTTTGCACCTGACTTGCATCGCACCAGTTCTTAACCCATGCCACGTCAAGTGCGACCGATATATTCAGCAAGCCCTATTTA
>NZ_JAUBTT010000182.1:0-7464 GCF_036705125.1 Microcoleus sp. B7-D4 | reverse complement strand
CTTTTTGGACGGGCGGGACGCCCATCCCACAATAACAATTAAAATTGTAAGTTATTTAATTCGCGATCCTAAGTAAAGATGGAAGTTAGCGATCGGACAATTTCTGTAACTAATTCTAGGCTGAGTACGTTAATTGAAGAATTGGGCACTGAGTGTCAAAATGTTATTACTTTATATCAATTCCGGTTGGATTGGAATGATTAAACCGCAGAGTACGCAGAGAACGCAGAGGAAGAGAACAGAGAGATGAATAATTCCGATGAAGGGCGGATTTGATATTAATCGATCAACTTCAGTTACCTGATTTGAGCGATCGACAAAAAGCGGAAATTCTAGCAGAGTTCCTTCCTCTCTGCAATCCATCTCAACGTTCACTGCGGAGAGGATTTTCAGACACTAATTGCTGAGGAAATTACACAATTGTCGGATGATGATAAAGAGGATTAAGGAGACGCGGGCGATTCCCTACGGGATAGCTACGCACGCGCGTACATGAGGAAAAAGCCCTCCAGTCAACTCACAGAAAGGCTAAAAATCCTCATAAATAAGGAATAAAGTCCTTACTACAAACTTGTGAACCGGGACTTTTGCACTGTTATTTAATATTTCAGTTTAGCTGCGTGCTCACAATAATTTTTTGCACGCGATCGCCCTTAATTTCCACAATCAAATTAGAAGCCTTTTGGTCATTGCTGTAAGTCAACCGAGTCACTCCACCCTGCACGGATTGCGACCCGTAACCGTAAGTTTTAACGACTTTTTGGCTGTTATCTCCTAGCTTCACACCATCAATTGTCAGAAACTTGGGATTGGTAGTAGAAATTAAATAAACTTTGCCCTTCCATGCTGCTACCGTCAATCCTGAGTAGCTTAGCGTGCGAATCTTGCCGCCGATCCCAGGCCCAGCAGGTTTAGTTTCGTCGCGCTGTGGTTTTCCCAACTTACGTTTTGCCTCTTCTACAGACATCCCCAACCGAACCTCGCCAATCCCCAGGCGCGAATAGTTCAGCGCCGCCGGCTTTTGTGTCGCGCTGAGCATTCTTTCTAGAGTCGCAACAGTTTGATTCGTAGCGGGGACAGGACGAACTAAAGCAGCAAATCCTAAGCTCGAAATTGCGAGATTCATCATGATGCCAACGACGGCTGTTGTCACAAACATTTTTACCATTTTTTTATAGCTTTATTTGGCAATGTATTCGCGCGATCGCCCGCTAGATCCGGATTGATACTAATAGGACTTACACAAACACTCCTAGACGCACGGCGATGCTCTGAAACCGAATTTTTTTACCCAAACTACACAAAGAAACCCGGTTTTTACCATAAATCTTAGGTTTAACAGTGAGGTATTCAGGAAGAAACCGGGTTTTTAGCGCAACCTAGGTAAGTCCTGACTAATATTTTTTAAGCTTTGAAAACCGCCAATTTCGGGCGAACCGAATTTGCTCCCGCACAAGCTTGCGTCCGCCTGCGAGGAATGACAGAAAAGACCTCTTGCAAAAATAATTAGGACGGGCAAGATGCCCGCCCCACAAGAAGAAATAACTCTTGTGGGACGGGCATCTTGCCCGTCCCATCAATTGATGAAAGGATTTTTGCAAGAGGTCTAAAGAATAAAGGAGGTAACAACCGAAATTGCTGTGATATCCTAACAAAAGCCATATCTGCATAAAATAAGTAATTTAGATGACCGCAACAGATTCTACTAAACACCAAAAATCCAAGGCCCTCAAACCGGGTAGCCGCCGCCCCGCTAAAGAACTTTGCAGCGAGTGCGGTTTGTGCGATACATATTACATCCATTATGTCAAGGAATCTTGTGCTTTCTTAACACAGCACATCGCGGAATTAGAAGAAGAGATTCACGGGCGATCGCGCAATCTCGACAATCCCGACGATTGGTATTTTGGAGTCAGTCAAAACATGATGGCGGCTCGGAAAAAAGAGCCGATCGAGGGTGCTCAGTGGACGGGGATCGTCAGCACAATTGCCATTGAAATGCTCGAAAAAGGAATTGTAGAAGGCGTTGTTTGCGTCCAAAATACTAAAGAAGACCGCTTTCAACCGATGCCGATAATTGCTAGGAATCGTGAAGAGATTCTCGCAGCAAAAGTCAACAAACCCACTCTCTCTCCCAATCTTTCAGTATTAGAACAAATCGAAAAATCGGGGATGAAGCGGCTGTTAGTAATTGGCGTCGGCTGTCAAATTCAAGCTTTGCGAACAGTCGAGAAAAAACTCGGTTTAGAAAAGCTCTACGTTTTGGGGACTCCCTGCGTGGATAATGTCAGCCGCGCGGGCTTGCAGAAATTCCTAGATACGACTAGCCGTTCTCCGGAAACTGTGGTTTCTTACGAGTTTATGCAAGACTTTAACGTTCACTTCAAACACGAAGATGGTTCGGAAGAGAAAGTGCCGTTTTTTGGCTTGAATACTAAGGAATTGAAGGATGTTTTTGCTCCTTCTTGTTTGAGCTGTTTTGATTATGTGAATTCTTTAGCAGATTTAGTGGTGGGCTACATGGGCGCACCTTTTGGCTGGCAGTGGATTGTGGTGCGAAATGACACGGGGCAAGAGATGTTAGATTTGGTAACGGATCAGCTTAACACTCAGCCGGTGATGTCTAAGGGAAACCGAAAAGAGGCGGTTCAGCAAAGTATTCCAGCTTATGAAAAAGGAGTGACTTTGCCGATGTGGGCGGCGAAGTTAATGGGCGTGTTTATTGAGAGAATTGGGCCGAAGGGTTTGGAATATGCCCGTTTTTCAATTGATTCTCATTTCACTCGTAATTATCTGTACGTGAAGCGGAATTATCCTGAGAAATTAGAGGCTCATGTGCCGGAATATGCTAAGCGGATTGTCGCGCAGTATAAGTTGCCCGATGTGTAAACTTGTAGGGTGCGTCAGTCAAAAGCTGTTGGATTATTGAAAAAATAACGCTAACTGACGCACCCTACTACTCAAGCATAGCCAAGGATAGAAAACAAATGCAATTGGGAAAGATCGAATTATGGAATCGCGGAACGTTAACTAGACTGGCTATCCTTAGTACGATCTTAATTACTCTAATTAGTGGGATATGGTTGAGTATGATTGCAATGCCAGGGAAAAGCTACAGCGGGACAATTCCCCCTTTAACAGCACAGGAAATCTCGCTCCGAGATGCTTTACAGCGCGATGTGGAAAAGCTCGCTGGTGAAATCGGAGAGCGCAACTTTATACAATATCAAAAACTTGGAGAAGCCGCTGACTTTCTCGAAGCATCATTTCAAAAGGCTGGCTATAAAGTTGAACGACAAGAATATAAAATTGATGATAATTTTTATTATAACATAGAAGTGGAGATTCCAGGGGGAAAAAAGGCAGATGAAATCGTTGTAATTGGGGCACATTATGATTCTGTGGTGGGGAGTCCAGGGGCAAATGATAACGCAACTGGGGCGGCGGGAGTTCTGGCTTTAGCGAGAATGTTTGCAGGTAAAAAGCCGGAAAAGACTGTGCGTTTTGTTGAGTTTGTGAATGAGGAACCGCCTTTTTTCTGGACTGCTGATATGGGGAGTTTGGTTTATGCCAAAAGATGCAGAGAGCGTAATGAAAAAATTGTTTCGATGCTCAGTTTAGAAACAATTGGTTATTACTCAGATGCCAAAAACAGTCAGAAATATCCAGCACCATTAAACCTTTTTTATCCTACGTCGGGAAATTTTATCGGATTTATTGGCAATACATCCTCAAGTAAACTGGTTAGAGAGGCGATCGCATCTTTCCGCCGCCATGCTGAATTTCCCTCAGAAGGTGCAGCAATTCCGGGTGGCATTCCTGGTGTTGGTTGGTCTGATCAATGGTCTTTTTGGCAACATGGTTATCCAGGGCTGATGGTGACAGATACTGCTCCCTATCGCTATCCTTACTATCACACGGCGCAAGATACACCCGATAAGGTTGACTGGAAACGGACGACGAAGGTGATAGCTGGATTGGAGAAAGTTGTGGCAGATTTGGTGGGAGTTGATATTAATTAGTTGGGTAGGGTTCGGAGCGTGGAAATATCCTCGCTCGGCACAGAATATCATGCAAAAAGACGCAGCTACTAATTAGTATAAGTTGCCTGAGTGAGGTAATTCAGAGAGTTTTTAATAGATTTTTTGCAGGGACACGGTATTGCCGTGTCTTTGTTGTATACAGTTCAGAAAATTAGAGTTACAAGATTATGACACTTATATTTGCACAGAAACACATGAATTTACCAAAGGCGATCGCAGTTACTTGTTGTGCGATCGCCCTAGCATCATGTGGAAATAGACCTTCGGAGTTGGCCGCACAGACGCAACCGGGAAACAGTGTACGAACATTTGCCGATTGGTGTCGCCAAAAAGCTTCTTTGAGCCGTGAAGCTAAATATACAGTTGAGGTGCTGTTGAAGAAAGCAGGGGCTACCGAGTGCGATCCGGCTAATCAGAAACTTTCGAGTCTCGCGGGACTCGATCTCAGAAACAATCAAATCAGCGACATCCAACCCTTGGAATCCTTGACTAACCTGACTGCGCTTCTCCTCGGCGACAATCAAATCAGCGACATCAAACCGCTAGAATCCTTGACTAACTTGACTGGACTCGACCTCTTCAACAATCAAATCAGCGACATCAAACCGCTAGAATCTTTGACTAACCTGACTTGGCTCCACCTCGGATTCAATCAAATCAACGACATCCAACCCTTGCAACCTTTGACTAACCTGAGTCTGCTCTACCTCTTCAACAATCAAATCAGCGACATCAAACCGCTAGAATCCTTGACTAAACTGACTTCGCTCCACCTCGGATTCAATCAAATCAACGACATCAAACCGCTAGAATCCTTGACTAAACTGACTGAAATCCGTCTCGACTACAATCGAATCAGCGACATCAAACCGCTAGAATCCTTGACTAAACTGACTGAACTCGACCTCAGCTTGAATCGAATCAGCGACATTAAACCGCTAGAATCTTTGACCAACCTGACTGTGCTCAACCTCAGCGACAATCAAATCAGCGACATCAAACCCCTAGAATCCTTGACTAAACTGACTGCGCTCAAACTCAGGGGAAATCCGATCCCTCCCAAAACTTGCCCTATGAAGCCAGACTCTATTTGTGACTGGGGACATAGACTTTCCGCGAAGGCCTCCGAGACGCAACCGAAAAATAGTGGACGAACATTTGCTGATTGGTGTCGCCAAAAAGCTGATTTGACTCCTGAAGCTAAACATACTGTTGAGGTGCTGTTGCAGAAAGCAGGGACTACTGAGTGCGATGTGGCTAATCAGAAACTTTCGAGTCTCACGCAACTCGACCTCGACTACAATCAAATCAGCGACATCAAACCGCTAGAATCCTTGACTAACCTGACTTCGCTCTGGCTCCGCGGCCATCAAATCAACGACATCAAACCGCTAGAATCCTTGACTAACCTGACTCGGCTCTGGCTCAATAACAATCAAATCAGCGACATCAAACCGCTAGAATCCTTGACTAACCTGACTTGGCTCTTCCTCGGCAACAATCAAATCAGCGACATCAAACCGCTAGAATCCTTGACTAAACTGACTTCGCTCGAACTTAACAACAATCAAATCAGCGACATCAAACCGCTAGAATCCTTGACTAAACTGACTTCGCTCGAACTCAACAACAATCAAATCAGCGACATCAAACCGCTAGAATCCTTGACTAACCTGACTCGGCTCCGTCTCAACAACAATCAAATCAGCGACATCAAACTTTTGCAATCCTTGACTAAACTGACTTCGCTCGAACTCAACAACAATCAAATCAGCGACATCAAACTCTTGCAATCCTTGACTAACCTGAATGGGCTCGAACTCAACAACAATCAAATCAGTGACATCAAACCGCTAGAATCCTTGACTAAGCTGAATGTACTCACGCTCGACAACAATCAAATCAGCGACATCAAACCGCTAGAATCTTTGACTCACCTGACTTGGCTCTGGCTCAATAACAATCAAATCAGCGACATCAAACCGCTAGAATCCTTGACTAAACTGACTTGGCTCGGCCTCAGCGGAAATCCGATCGCTCCCAAAACTTGCCCACTAAAGCCAGAGTCTATCTGTAAGTGGGAACCCTGAAATTAAATGCTCAAACTTTACTGTTGGGGAAATTAGAGGTACAAGATTATGACACTTATAGTTGCACACAAACACATGAAGTTACCAAAGTCGATCGCACTTACTTGTTGTGTGCTTCTAGCATTATCTGCAAATGGAGTGTCGGCGAAAGCAGCAGAAGTGCGATCGGGAAACAAAACATTTGCTCAATGGTGTCGCGAAAAAGATTCTTTGAGTCCAGAAGCTAAACATACTGTTGATATGCTGTTAAAAATAGCAGGAACTACTGAGTGCGATGAGGGCGCTCGCCAACTTTCTAGTATCACAGGAATTAGCTTTACGAAGCAAGGAATCAGCGACCTCAAACCGCTAGCATCCTTAACTAACCTGAACGTTCTCCGGCTCATCAACTGTTCTATCAGCGACCTCAAACCGCTAGCATCCTTGACTAACCTGACTTTGCTCAACCTCAGCAGCAATCAGATCGTTGACATCAAACCGCTAGCATCCTTGGTTAACCTGAAAGTGCTCAACATCGGGAACAATCAGATCCGCGACATCAAACCGCTAGCATCCTTGACTAACCTGACTGAAATCGTCCTCATCGAAAATCAGATCGATGACATCAAACCGCTAGCATCCTTGACTAACCTGAAAGGGCTTTTCCTCCGCAGCAATCAGATTGACGACATCAAGCCACTAGCATCTTTGACTAACCTGGCTGGGATCGATCTCGCTGGCAATAAAATTAGTGACATCAAACCGCTAGCATCTTTGATGAAACTGACTTTTATCGACCTCAGCAGCAATCAGATTAGTGACATCAAATCACTAGCATCCTTGACTAACCTGGAAGGGATTAACCTCAGCTCGAATCAAATCGTTGATATCAAACCGCTAGCATCCTTGACTAACCTGGAAGGGCTATCACTTAACAAGAATGAGATCGCCGATCTGAAACCGGTAGAATTCTTGACTAAACTAGAGATTCTCTGGCTCAACAACAATCAAATCGTTGATATCAAACCGCTAGCATCCTTGACTAAGCTGACTTTGCTCTCACTCGAAAACAATGAAATCGGCGACATCAAACCGCTAGCATCTTTCACTAAACTGACTGAACTCTACCTCAGCGGAAATCCGATCGCTCCGAAAAATTGCCCTCTCAAACCAGAGTCTATCTGTCAGTGGGAACCACAAGCTCAACCATAAAAGTTTACAGTGACGCCCGATCGCACTTAAATATTTGAGTGACGAATCCAACCACATTTTGTATTATAGTCATTTCAAATAAATGTGAGACAGAGGTAAGATCATGATAAAATCGATAAAAATACTTAATTAGAAAAAAA
>NZ_JAUBTT010000025.1:61346-81312 GCF_036705125.1 Microcoleus sp. B7-D4 | reverse complement strand
GCACCGCCCCTACAGATCCCCTCGACGTAGGGGCGGTGCCCCCGTGCCCGCCCTCTCCTCCCCCGTGTCCGCCCTCTGCTGGGGGGGATCTTTCTCAACAGCTACGGGAAGCATTAGCAGCATCAGGAAAAGAGCGAATTCGAGATTTAGTGAAAAATCCCCTGAGATGTTCGCTATTGTGCGGCACTTGGCAGTCGGTGGATGGGGATTTACCGGATACTAAGGCGAAGCTTTATCAAGGGTTTGTGACAACTTTTTATCAGTGGAAAAAACCGCGCCTGAATTGGATTCAGCAGCAGGAATTGAATGCGGCTTTGGGGAAATTGGCACTTTCAGGGATGTTAAATGAAACTGCGCGGTTTCAGTTGCGAGAAAGTGTGGGATATCGGGTGATGGGTGCATCGCAGTTTGAGTTAGCTTGTCGTTTGGGTTGGCTGAATTTAGTGGCGAGGGATGGGGAGACGCTGGAAGGGATTTATGCTTTTTACCATCCGACGTTTCAGGAATATTTTGCGGCGTTGGCGGTTGAGGATTGGCACTTTTTCTTGAATCATATTCCTAAGAATCCGCAACATCCTGATGCTAGGTATCGCATTTTTGAGAAGCAGTGGAAGGAGGTTATTTTGCTGTGGTTGGGGCGTGAGGAGGTAGGGAAGGAAGAGAAGGAAGGGTTTATTAAAGCGTTGGTTAAGTTTAAGGTTGGGTGGGATAAATTTTATGGATATCGGGCATATTTTCTAGCGGCTGCGGGGATTGCTGAGTTTAAAGATTGTAGTCTTGCTGATGAGATTGTGTCGCAGATTGTTATTTGGGGATTTGGTTATTTTAATAAGCAAAAACAGGATTGGCGGACATTTCTCGATCCAATTGTCGATAGAGCAAGGGAAGTTCTGAAAGAAACCGAGCGGGAAAAGGCGATCGCAGCTTTAGTCGAGTTAATCCGCAATTCAGGTGATGAATATACCCGGAGGCTAGCGACAAAAAGCTTAGGGAAAATAGGCAAGTATCACCCAGAAACTATCTCCTATTTAGTCGAGTTAATCGGTACTTCTCAGGATGAACATACCCGGTGTGTAGCGGCAGAGAGCTTAGGGGAAATAGAAAAAAATAACCCAGTTGCGATCGCCAATTTAGTCGAGTTACTCCGCAAGTCTGTTGAGAAAAAGACCGGGAAGCGAGTGGCATATAGCTTGGGAAAAATAGGCAAAGATAGCCCAGAAGCGATTGCAGCTTTAGTAGAACTAATCCGCACTTCAGATCATAACCATTTCTACCCGCATTTCTCTCGGCATAACGTACCTACCTGTATAATATTGGCATATAGCTTAGTGAAAATAGGGAAAAATAATCCAGTTGCGATCGCCTCTTTAGTCGAGTTAATTCGCACTTCAGATCATAAAGTTACCCAAGAGCGAGCGGCAGAAATTTTAGGTAGGATAGACAAAGATAACCCGGTAGCGATCGAAACTTTATTGGAGTCAATCCGCAACTACCGTCCTAAAGATACTCGTTATCAAGCAGCAGAAAAATTAGCAAGAATCGGCAAAAATAACCCAGTTGCGATCTCCGCTTTAGTCGAGTTAATTCGCACTTCACGTCGTAATAAAGTTACCCGGTGGCGAGCGGCAGAATGCTTAGGGAAAATAGATAAAGATAACCCAGTTGCAATCAGCGCTTTAGTCGAGTTAAGCCGCAATTCCAATGAAAGGACCCGGTGGTCAGCTGCAGATAGCTTAGGTAAAATAGGCAAAAATAACCCAGTTGCGATCGCCGCTTTAGTCGAGTTAATCCGCAATTCCGGTGCTGAAAGTACCCGGTGTCAAGCGATAAAAAGCTTAGGGGCAATAGGCAAAAATCACCCAGAGGCAATCTCCGCTTTAGTGGAGTTGCTCGGTACTTCTCAAAGTGAATATACCCAGCTTCAAGCTGTATCTAGCTTAGGGAAAATAGATAACAATAACCCAGTTGCGATCTCCACTTTAGTCGAGTTGCTCGGCACTTCTGAGAATGCCTATCATCGGTGGGAATTGGGAAATAAATTAGAAAAAATAGGCAAAAATAACCCAGTTGCGATCGCCGCTTTCGTCGAGTTAATCCGCACTTCACGTGATCCAGATACCCGGCTTCAAGCGGCAGAATTCTTAGGGGAAATAGACAAAAATAACTCAGTTGCGATCGCCACCTTAGTCGAGTTAATCCGCAATTCAGGTAATGCAGATACCCGGTGTCGAGCGGCATCTAGCTTAGGGAAAATAGAGAAATATCACCCAGTGGCGATCGCGACTTTAATAGAGTTGATGCCTAATTATAACCCTGAATATTCTCTTTTTGACCCGGCAGATAGCTTACTGGAAATTATGAAAGGTAAACACTTCGCCAAAGCAGTCTCAGGTTTGAAAAATCGCCTAACTTCCGAAATCTACAAAAATAATTTTGGTCGCAATGAAAGATGTCACGGAGTCATCTGGAATTGTGCCGAAAATATGACTTACCCAGACTTTTATCAAGCATGGCACGCTTAACCCACCGCTGGAATTGCCCTTAACAGGTTTTGGGCCAAATCAAGAGGACTTGCGGAATGCGGTGCAGAGTTGGGTTGGAGGGATTGGTTTGTGATCCAGGGGCCGGACACGGCAATGCCCTTGGTGTCCACTTAACTTCAAACCCAGTCACAGACTGCTGTTTGACTATTAAAGCCCGATCCCCCCTAGCCAAGGGCGGGCACGGGGGCACCGCCCCTACGAAGGGGGGGACAAGATTCTTCTCAAAGTCAATCCCTACTCCCCAACAATCAGGGGGATTTAGGGGGATCTAGATTCGGGTAAAAATGAGATTTCTCAAAGGTTGGAGTCTTAAGTTGACACGAAGAAGGGCAATGCCGTTTCCCTACAGGCATTACAAAAACGTGCGATCGACCAAAAGCAGATGCGAACAAATCCTTTAACCTACAATACTATTTCTAGAGATGCCATCACCGAGCCTTCCAAAGACTCCCCCAAACCATGCCCAAGCCAAAAAAGACCCCCGCCAAAACCTACACTGAAATCAACCTCAGCGACCCCCAATACTACTTCAACCGAGAACAAAGCTGGCTAGAATTCAATAACCGCGTGCTCCACGAAGCCCTCGACCCCCGCACGCCCCTCCTAGAAAGGCTCAAATTTCTAGCTATTTTTAGCTCCAACCTAGACGAATATTTTATGGTGCGCGTCGGCGCCCTCAAACAACAAGTACACGCAAAAGTCAGCAAATTAACCTCCGACGGCCGCACGCCCCAACAACAGCTAGATGCCCTGAACAAGCGGCTTTTGCCGATGGTTACTCAGCAACACGCCTATTTTGAGCAAACCCTGCGGCCGAAACTAGCAGCAAGCGAAATCTACATTCTCGACTACATTGACCTCAATCAAGAACAGCGCAATTACTTGCACCGCTACTTCAAAGAACAAGTATTTCCCGTACTCACTCCCCTAGCAGTTGACCCCAGCCACCCATTCCCCTACCTTTCAAACCTCAGCCTCAATTTAGCAGTAGTAGTCAGGGACCCCGACACGCGGGAAGAATTGTTTGCCCGCGTCAAAGTACCGCAGGTTTTACCGAGGTTTGTGCCGCTACCGGGGGATTTGCAGTGGCAGCAGAGGGGCAAATCTCCGGTTTGGACTGGCGTCCCCCTAGAACAGGTGATTGCCCACAATTTAGAAGCTTTGTTTCCGGGGATGGACGTTGAGGAATATCACCCGTTCCGCATTACTCGCAATTCCGATTTGACGGTGGAGGAAGATGAGGCGGAGGATTTGCTGCTGGCAATAGAACAAGAACTCCGCAAGCGCCGGTTTGGAGGTTCTGCGGTGCGGATGGAAATTCAAGCGATTATGCCCCCTGCGCTGCGAGATATGCTGATGGAGGAGCTGGAGCTCGGTGAGCAAGATGTTTACGTCGTAGAGGGGCTGCTAGGCCTCAAGGATTTGATGTCTTTTGTGGGGCTGCCGGTGCCGGAACTGAAAGACCCGCCTTGGACTCCGGTTGTGCCACCACGCTTGCGGAACTCGGAATCGGCAAGGATTTTAGACAAATCGAGGTTGGATGCTGAAGAGGGCGAGGATATTTTCACCACCATCCGGCAGGGGGATTTGATGCTGCACCATCCCTATCACTCGTTTGCGGCGACGGTGCAGCGGTTTATTACTGAGGCGGCGCACGATCGCTCCGTGTTAGCGATTAAGATGACTTTATACCGCACTTCTGGTGATTCGCCGATCGTCAGCGCCTTAATTCAAGCCGCGGAAAACGGCAAGCAGGTAGCCGTTTTAGTAGAGCTCAAAGCTAGGTTTGACGAAGAAAATAATATTAATTGGGCTCGCAAGTTAGAACAAGCTGGAGTCCACGTAGTTTACGGTTTGGTGGGACTCAAAACCCACACCAAAATTGTGATGGTAGTGCGTCGCGAGGACGGGTACATCCGCCGCTATGTCCACATCGGCACTGGCAATTACAATCCCAAAACAGCCGGACTGTATACCGATGTGGGTTTGTTGAGTTGTCGCGAGGATTTGGGATCGGATTTGACGGATTTGTTTAATTATTTGACTGGTTATTCGCGACAGGTATCTTATCGCAAATTATTGGTGGCACCGGTCAATATGCGCGATCGATTTTTAGCTTTAATCCGCCGCGAGGCAGAATTCTGCCGCTTGCAGGCCGAAGGCGGCATCGGTAGCTGTGGCCGCATTGTCGCTAAAATGAACGCTTTAGTTGACCCTCAAATCATTGTTGCTTTGTACGAAGCTTCGCAAGCGGGAGTTAAAATTGATTTGATTATTCGGGGGATTTGCTGTTTGCGTCCCGGCGTTGAGGGTGTTAGCGAAAATATCCGAGTTATCAGTATTATCGGCCGCTTTTTAGAGCATTCTCGGATGTTTTATTTTTTCAACGGTGGCGACGAAGAGGTGTATATTGGTTCTGCTGACTGGATGCAGCGCAATCTCACCAGACGGGTTGAGGCGATCGTTCAAGTGGAAGACCCGACAATTGCTAAGGAATTGCAAGAAATTTTGGGTGTAATGCTGGCTGACAACCGCCAAGCTTGGGATTTGCAGCCCTCCGGACACTACTCTCAGCGGCGGCCGCCTGCTAATTGCCCGGAGGTGAGCTCTCAGCAAATTTTGATGGATATGGTTTTGAATTAATCATTAGGAATGGGGCATGGGGCATGGGGCATGCCCAATGGCCCTAACTGTTAAAAGTGCGCTTGAATTCTTCTAAGAGATCGTCAATTTCTTCGATCGCCTGACTCACATCTATTCTCATGGCTCCCAAGTCCGATCGATCTAACAGCCGCACGAGGGATTCCCGCTTGACTTCGATCTGTGCTACGCGCTCTTTGATTGTCTGTGCATCCATTGTTTTTTTCCTTTGCTACTATTAACAAAAATATTTGACATTCCCCCCTGCGAACAGACGGAGATTCTTAATTCACCGACATCCCTTTTTGGGCAAATCCTTCACTGTTTATATATGGGAAGTGATGAATCTGCTCAGGGTTTTTGGGTCTGTGTTATAGTTTGATTGTACATCAAAAGTTCAGCCCAACTTCAGCCACATTTTAGCGCAAAAAAGGCGGACGTTTGGTATCTGCGGGTTTATTTTTAATCATTCCAGCTAAAAATCGCTTCAGGGCCTTCTCCCGGTTTTTCATAAAAGCCGCCCAAAATCCCGGTTGATATTCATCCATCGTCTTGGCTAGGGCCCAGACATCGATCGCTAAGATATTATAAAGCCTTTCATCTTCGCGCTTGAGCGAGTTAATCTGCTCCAGAACCGCCTTGTTTGCTCCAGCAGTTTGTTTGTCTTCGTCTTTAATCATGTCCGAAAAATGGTTGAAAGGGCAAGAGTGTCGATCGCGATCGCCACTCTGTATACTTTGATGATACTGCCGATCTCGATTGCCTTCTGGAACCAAAGCCGCGCAATTAACACGGATATTTACCGATGGCGCGCCCGGACGAGTCCGGCTGGATAAGCTTCTGAAGCTAGAGACAAGACTGTGGATGCACACCGCTCCCGCGCTCATCGATGCTAGCAGTTTTTGCAGGTCTTTTGGCAAAAAAACTAAATTTATTCAAGACTTTTTGACAGATAATAATTAAAGTATATTTTTTCTGTCCGACTACTTACCTCACTAATATGTTACGTAAAATTTCTTTAGCAAACCTAGCCTTAGTTGTTGGCGGTATTATAGCAGCAGTCGGTTTCGGAGCCTACTTCACAGACAGACCTACCCTGAACCTAGCCGGTTTTTTTTATGGAATTCCGCTGTTGCTAGGAGGTTTGGCCCTGAAAGCCGCCGAACTCGAACCGGTGGAGTTCACCGAACCTACCTCTGCTGAAGTTCTCCTCTTGCGAGAAAGTCAGGCCACAGATACTCAAAACCAAGTCCGCAAAGATATCACTCGATTTCGCTACGGCCAACCCGCGCACTTAGATGATGCTTTGGAGCGCTTGGGCCTGGCCCCGACAGACGAGGAACGGCCGCTTCTGCAAGGGTTGCGGGAAGTTAATGTTGACGGTGCTTATGGGTTAATTTTAGAGTTTTATTCGCCACTACTGCCGATCGACTTATGGGAAGAAAAGCAAGACAAAATAGCTACTTTTTTTGGGCCAGGTTTGCGCGCACAAGTGACTCAAAAGGCTGGTGACAAAATTGAATTGGCTTTAATTAAAAATACTCAAGCTTAAAGTATGCTGAAGTTTGGAGTGCATAAATTTTGAAGTCGCCAATTAATAATTAATCCTGCACCGGCTTAGATACTGATTTTAGCGGCAGCGTGAAACCTGTCGCTATCAACAAAAGCTCAATCCGCAATTGAGCGATCGCCCCAATTGGATTTCCCTTAATTAAAATAGTAGTTGAGAACCGATCGGCAATCTTAAATCAGAAGAAGCACAAATGGTTTCATCCCAGATTAGGATAGGAATTATCGGCGCAGGAACATCAGAAGCTTATCTGGCAATTGTGCTGATTCAACAAGGGTTTAATTTTTGGCAACCAAACTCAAATAATGGCTGAAACCTTTGTCTAGCAAGTCTTATAAAAATAAGATGCCTTTGCCATCGCCAGAAAATTGGTCATCGTTAGCCCACGCGAGAAACTTAGATAAAAACTTAAATAAAATAGGTTTTTTCGCTGCCATGAAAGAAACCGGGTTTCAGGCTTAAGCAAATTCATGTTTTTAGAGAAACTGGAGGCAAGTTAAGGATAAACAGAGTTAATCAGCCTTAACAAACAAGCGAGAACGAGTAATAAAACGCTCTCCATCCGGCCCTTCCAGGGAAAAATCGCTGCCTCCGGGCCCCGATGCCACGTCTATAATTAACTGCGTGTGCTGCCAATATTTGTATTGCTGCGCTGCAATATAAAACGGACAACCGCCTATTTCGCCCAGCAATACGTCACCATCACCGATTATCAATTCCCCGTTGGGATAGCACATGGGAGAACTACCGTCGCAGCAGCCACCCGATTGGTGAAACATCAATTCTCCGTGTTGAGTTTTGAGATGATTGATTAATTTTAAAGCGGCTTCTGTTGCGGTGACTTTGGCAGTTTCCATTGCAGTCTCTTTGTGTAGCAATTATATTTCGTTTGTGAATGAGATTTTTTTTAATGAACCGCAGAGGGCGCAGAGGGCGCAGAGAAGGAGAGGAAAGAGAGAAAGAAGGAGTTCGCGAATCATTGAAGTTTTTCCTTCTTCCTTTTTCCTTCCCAATGACTAAAATCTTAGAAGAAACCTAATGCTTTCGGGCTGTAGCTGACTAACAAATTCTTGGTTTGCTGGTAGTGATCTAACATCATTTTGTGATTTTCGCGGCCGATTCCAGATGATTTGTAGCCGCCGAATGCTGCGTGGGCTGGATATAGGTGATAGCAGTTTGTCCACACGCGGCCTGCTTGAACGGCGCGGCCCATGCGGTAGGCGGTGTTGATGTCGCGAGTCCAAACTCCGGCACCTAAACCGTATAGGGTATCGTTGGCAATTTCTAATGCTTCGGCTTCGTCTTTGAAGGTGGTTACTGCTAATACTGGGCCGAAGATTTCTTCTTGGAAAATTCGCATTTTGTTGTTTCCTTTGAAGACTGTTGGCTGGAAGTAATAGCCGTCTTGCAAGTCGCCGGATAAGGTGTTTCTTTCGCCACCAATCAGGCATTCTGCGCCTTCGGCGTGACCGATTTTGACGTATTCGGCGATTTTTTCCATCTGGTTGATCGAGACTTGCGCGCCGAGGGCGGTTGTCGGATCTAAGGGGTTGTCTTGTTTGATTTGGCGGATGCGATCGATCGCCCTTTCCATGAATCGATCGTAGATTGACTCCTGAATTAAGGCGCGGGAGGGACAGGTGCACACTTCGCCTTGATTGAAGGCAAACATGACTAATCCTTCCACTGCTTTGTCGAGGAATTCATCATCTTGGGCGCAGACATCTTCAAAGAAAATGTTGGGAGATTTGCCACCGAGTTCTAGGGTGACGGGGATGACGTTTTGGGAGGCGTATTGCATGATTAGCCTGCCGGTGGTGGTTTCGCCGGTGAAGGCGACTTTGGCAATCCGGGGACTGGTGGCGAGGGTTTTGCCGATTTCGGCGCCGGGCCCGTTAATGACGTTGATAACGCCGTCTGGTACTAAGTCGGCGATGATTTCCATCAGTACCAAGATTGAGGCGGGGGTGGGGCCTGCTGGTTTGAGCACGACGCAGTTTCCGGCGGCGAGGGCTGGGGCGAGTTTCCAGGCGGCCATTAATATCGGGAAGTTCCAGGGGATGATTTGTCCGATAACGCCTAGGGGTTCGTGGAAGTGGTAGGCGACGGTGGTTCCGTCGAGTTCGCCGATCGAACCTTCTTGAGCTCGGATGCAGCTTGCAAAGTAGCGGAAATGGTCGATCGCCAGTGGTATGTCTGCGAGGCGGGTTTCGCGAATTGGTTTACCGTTGTCCCAGGTTTCGGCGATGGCGAGGCGATCGAGGTTTTCTTCGATGCGATCAGCTATTTTGTGTAAAACTCGCGCCCTGTCTGCTGGGGAAGTCTTACCCCACTTGTCTTTCGCGGCGTGGGCGGCATCTAGTGCCAATTCTACATCTTCGGCGGTCGATCGGGGGATTTGACAAATTGATTTTCCTGTAATTGGAGAAAGGTTTTCCGAGTATTTCCCTTTCACCGGTGGCACCCACTTGCCGCCGATAAAGTTGTCGTAGCGAGTTTGAAAAATCGACTGACTGCCGGATTGAACAGGTGCTGCTACTACCATTTTATTACCTGATTAAAATTTGTTTTCGCGGAGGCTTGAAATCTCTTGAACATCAACTATCCTCTATTTTCCGCAACTTCGGTCAGTTTATATACAAAATTTTACATTTTTCCAATTTTTTGCAGTCCCTGTAGGGGCGGGTTCACCAACAATCTGAGGCTAAAACAAACCATCTCAAAAACCCGCCCCCACGCAACGGTAAACACGATAAATTAACTGTGACGCACCTCTCCTTTCTGCGGCTATAAAATTATACGATAGCTGATAGTAATTTTTGACAAAATGGCTGGTTCTGCCAGCCAACAAGGGAGCAGAAAGGGGCGCTTTAAGGTATTTACTAATTTCCATATCGTTATCAGCAACGTCAATATAAATCCCCTGAAAATCGACCACATCATTGCCAACCCAAATCACCGGCTTAAATTTGATTTGTTGCAACTATTACAACTCTTGAGCCGACTCTTATAAAACATCGCGTGAGTGAGGCTATTCAGAAAACTTTGATTGATCTGAGATGTTGCACCCTTCTCAATAAGCGTTTTATGAACAGGCAAGATGCCTGTTCCACAAGAAAATTCACTCTTTGTGGAACAGGCATCTTGCCTGTTCTAGAGAAGGCCGCTGTGAGATTTATCCAAGCTGCATAACGCTCAATCTGTGGCAACTAGCCGAATTATTTCATCAGCTTGATGCCTAGCCGTCCGTCGCAAATAATCACGTTTTTTAAATTTGCACCCCGAAAGTCAAACCTTCGCAGCGTTTTATTGCTAAAATTGAAAAAAATACTAAACAAGTGCATTCATCATTATCAAGGTGACGATATTGCATAATATTTATTAGCACCATAAGCAATAAGGGTTAAAACACTCAATGTCTGCTCAAGGGTTTTATCGTCGTTCACTCCCCGATTCTACTATTGCCTTTTCCTCCGTAGAGGGAAAGCAAATATTTCGAGAAGCGTTGGCATTGGGAGGTATGGAAGGGTATTTTGCTCTAGCGGAACAGTTTCATACTCAAGCAGAACCCGCTTTTTGTGGATTGGGTAGTTTAGTTGTTGTTCTTAATGCCTTATCCATCGATCCGGGTCGCATTTGGAAAGGGGTGTGGAGATGGTATGGAGAGGAATTTTTAGACTGTTGCTTACCTCTTTCAGTCATTAAAGAAAACGGTATCACCTTTGATGAGTTTGTCTGTATAGCACGTTGCAACGGTGCTGTTGTAAAACCTAACCGTTACAACGAAAGCAGCTTGGAAAACTTTCGGCAAGCAGTTGAGGAGGTGACTAGGGCGTCAGGTGATATTCATCTAGTTGTTTCCTACAGCCGAAAGGTATTGGGACAAACGGGTGATGGTCACTTTTCACCAATTGGTGGCTATCATCGACAGCGGGATCTAGTTCTTCTGCTGGATGTTGCCCGTTTCAAATATCCACCTCATTGGGTTTCTCTGCCTTTGTTATGGCAAGCATTTGAACCTGTCGATCCCGTCACTAATCAATGTCGAGGTTATATTTTATTGCAGAAGAGTGAAAGGTTGCCAGAAACCTTCTTTCATGTTGCTTGTGATTTACATCAGTGGCGTAGTGTTGCTACTTACTTTGCAGAAATACTCCCCGACATTCTGAGAAAAGAGCAACCTGATTCAATTGCTTCATTTGTCAGTACCATCCTGCACCATTTGCCTGTTGAGTTCACAACTATGGTACATACCTCGTCAGAAACCGCAGAGACACTTGAGAAATTACGGGCAGCTATTGAGTTAAATTCACTGTTTGATATTGTTCACCAATGCTTGTCAAGCGATGACTGGGATGCAATGTCTGTTGTAGGCAAGTGGCTGCAACAGCCATTCGTAGCAGAGATAATAACAGCAATATTACTGTCGTGTCCCGAAACGCTCTATGCAACTCTCAAACCCGAGTTACTACTGTGGTTTAGTGAGGTTCGCCACCTTGAGAAACTACTCCCTCCCTGGGATGTAGAGATATCTAGATTGAGAGAACAAATGTCAGCACTCCAGGAGTTTTACAGTTTATATTCAAAGGGACATCAGTGCCATATCCCTCAGAGTTAGCACCTACCGCCTTTTGAACTCCCCAAACCTCGACTAACTACAAAAGTGAAAATTCAATAGCAGCAAGATTTAATAATCCGATGCTGGCGGCAGTTGTGGATGAATATTCGCGGCAGGGAAATATTAGGGTTGTGGCTGATGCGAGTGAGGAATGGACGACGGAAAAGGTGGAAGTAGTGGTAAAAAAATGTAGTGCGAACATCTGGCTGGTTGGCTGTTTTTGCCTAAATCCTATTTGATTGACTGTTGACTGAGGTAATCAGCACACATCTGTTTATCCTCTGCTGTCACTTTCGGGTTTGTTCTGAGATAATCGCCGATCCTATTGCAGCCTAATGCCATTAGTTTATCGAGATCCCAAATCCACAGTTTGATGGTGTTGTCACTGCTTGCAGAAGCCAAAGTCAAGCCATCTGGACTAAAGGCAACGCTATTGACCGAATCGCTATGTCCGGTGAGGGTAGGGATGGGTTTTTGGCTTTGCAAATTCCACAGTTTCATGGTCTTGTCATCGCTGGCGGAAGCCAACAGCTTGTCATCGGGACTGAAACTGACTGCATGAACCGAGTTGGTATGTCCTGTGATGGTTTTAATTTGTTTGCCCGTCGTGGTATCCCAGAGTTTGACGGTGTTGTCAGCACTGCCAGTGACCAGCAGCTTGCCATCGGGGCTGAAACTGACTGCATTAACCGAGTTTGTATGTCCGGTGAGGGTTTTAATTTCTTTGCCCGTCGTGGTATCCCACAGTTTTACGGTCTTGTCAGCACTGCCAGTGGTCAGCAGCTTGCCATCGGGGCTGAAACTGACTGCATAAACCGAGTTGGTATGTCCTGTGATGGTTTTAATTTCTTTGCCAGTGGAGGTATCCCAGAGTTTGACGGTGTTGTCAGCACTGCCAGTGACCAGCAGCTTGCCATTCGGACTGAAACTGACTGCATTAACCGAGTTGGTATGTCCTGTGATGGTTTTAATTTCTTTGCCAGTGGAGGTATCCCAGAGTTTGACGGTGTTGTCAGCACTGCCAGTGGCCAGCAGCTTGCCATTGGGGCTGAAACTGACTGCATTAACCGCGTCTTTATGTCCGGTGAGGGTTATAATTTGTTTGCCTGTAGTGGTGCCCCACAGTTGGACGGTCTTGTCAGCACTGCCAGTGGCCAGCAGCTTGCCATTGGGGCTGAAACTGACACTATTAACCCAATTGCTATGCCCGGTGAGGGTTTCTATCAGTTCTAGTTTTGGGGTTGGTCGATCCCACAAAAGGTTCCAGAGTTTGATAGTGTTGTCACTGCTTCCAGAAGCCAACGTCTTGCCATCGGGACTAAATGCGACGCTATTGACCCAATTGCTATGCCCAGCGAGGGTTATGAGTAGTGTTTGGGTTTGCAGGTTCCACAGTTTGATAGTGTTGTCATAGCTGGCAGAAGCCAATGTCTTGCCATCGGGACTGAAACTGACTGCATTAACCGAGTTGGTATGTCCTGTGATGGTTATAATTTGTTTGCCCGTCGTGGTATCCCAGAGTTTGACGGTGTTGTCAGCACTGCCAGTGACCAGCAGCTTGCCATCGGGGCTGAAACTGACTGCATTAACCGAGTTTGTATGTCCGGTGATGGTTATAATTTGTTTGCCCGTCGTGGTATCCCAGAGTTTGACGGTGTTGTCATCACTGCCAGTGGCCAGCAGCTTGCCATTCGGGCTGAAACTGACTGCATAAACCGAGTTGGTATGTCCTGTGATGGTAGCGAGCAGTTTGTGGGTTTGCAGGTTCCACAGTTTGATGGTTTTGTCAGCGCTTGCAGAAGCCAATGTCTTACCATCAGGACTTATGGCGACACTATTGACCGAAGCGAAATGTCCTTCCAAACTATTACGCTCTTTTACTGTGTTAATTGCCCTTTTCAGCGCTCCTATCACTTGCTGTTGAATGTCTTTTGTAAACGAAGCTGAAGTATCTAGTTTTTTTAATGCTTTCCCTGCTTTCAATGATTCCAAGACGGCTTGAAATGGTTGCCCAGAGGAGATCATATTTAATGAAGAGGTACTGCTCTGTATTGCATTAGCCACATTCTCAGCTTGTCCGACTTGGTTCCTAGCAACAATAAAAGCTACACTTGCTACCAGCAAAGCCAAACCTGCAACAACCGAAGTCACAGTCCTAATCTTTATTGCCTTTTTCTGCGCCTGAGCTAGCGTCTGATTTGCCTGAATCAAAAGTTGATTGGCTTGTCTCTGTGCTTCTAAATCTCGTTCAACTGCCTGTTGTTGGAGTTCCCGACTGGCATTTAAAAACTGATAATCCCAATTGCTCAAACTTTTGCCGGCTGCCCAAGTTTGAGCATCTTGCAAGGCTTGACCCCGCAACAGTCGCGATTCATCTTGAGAGTCAGAATCTTTCCAAGCATTAAAACTTTCGTTATAGGGGCGGAGATTGGCTAATTGTTTCTCGACCCAATCTCGGTTAAACACTGCTTGATAAATCGGGTTATAAACTTTAATCTTATCCGCTTGCTTAACCACCAAACCTGTGAGGCGGAGTTCCATTTGTTCAGCCGTATCATCTGCCGCGATCTCGTTGTACTGCAAAATTTGCTGATATAGTCCCAACAGCCGGCTTGCTCGTTGTTCGCTGCGAAGAATGCGATCTCGAATTGTCTTTAAATGCTCTGGTTCATCCTGTCCTTCCCAATTTTGAATTACTTTTTCTCTGACTAAATTTGCTACCCAATCATCAGGATTTTGAATAGAGGCAGAGTTACCATAATTGAGCAGTAGCTTACAGGTTTTTTGTGTTAAAAATGGCTGTCCACCCGTCCAATATAGCACCGCTTTTAACAAGGATCGGGAATTTTTTGCTTGAGTTTCTAACCCAACTGCCAAAGGTTGTGCTTCGGTTAATTGAAAGCCTGTTAGCTCAATCGCCCGCCCAATATTAAACGGAGTGCGAAGGTGATTACTAATCAAATCAGAAGGCGCTGCAACCCCTATTAAAGCAAAGGTTAACCGCTTATAGTCTGGTTTATCTGCGCGTTGGTTGAAACAGTCTCGAATTAGCGCGAAAAAGTCGTCTATATTAAACGGCAAAGCCAATACACTATCAATTTCATCAACAAATATCACAATAGATTTATCAATAAATTTCAGCAATACCTCTGGGATAAACTTGCTGAACCGTTGGACAGGTGATACTAAATCGTGATTTGTCCACCAATCGTAAGAATCAAAATGATTGTAAAGTTCAAAGCTATTCACCAGCGAGTCAATGATGCCAAAATACCACTCTTCTGGGGTAATATCTGACGTGCCAATTGACGTAATATCAACCCCAGCACAGGCAAATCCTTCTTGCTGCAATTTTGCCATTGTCTGCACCCGCAAGCTCGATTTTCCCATCTGCCGTGAATTGAGGACATAACAAAATTCTCCGGCTTTTAATCCTTGATAAAAATCTCGATCTGCTTGTCTTTTGACATAAGTGGGTGCCTCAACCGGGAGACTCCCACCGACTTGATATTCGTAATTTAAATCAGGATTTTCATTCATTAACGAACCCCCAAACGGTCTTTAAAATAAAGGCGGTAGAGATTGCACAGGGGAATCACATCATTTCCCCGCAACTTCACTAAACCCATACTCCGAAGTTTAAACGCTAGATTTGCTTCTAATCGTACTGGTTCGGAACTAGCAATCACTTGTATCATGGCTGTTTCTAAATTAGCATCAGCAAGATTCGATAAATGGCGGCGTAAATGATCGCCGTAAATTCCTTCTTCTGTCGGTGCAATGTGTAAAAATTGTTCTAATTTCAAAGAACCGCGAGCAATTTCATAAAGAGCTTTTCTTAATAAATAAGGATGTCCGTCTACCATTTGTATCAGCTTTTCTCTCTCACTATCAGACAAATTCAGTTGATGTTTTTGTAGTAAATCATTAATTTGTAGATGACTAAACTCTGGCAACTCAATTGGTAAACCCACATTAAATGGAGACTGGTTAATATTGAGGGGAATATAAACTTCTTTGGAATGGGAGATTACTAAACGCAGTTTTTTCCAAGCTGGTTCGTTTTTCCCTTTTTCATGCCACGCCCGCAGTAAACCAAAGAATTCCTGGGCGACTCCTGGGTGCTGAAAAACTTGATCGACTTCATCCAATCCCAAAGTTAATGGTGAGGTAATTGTTGCCAAGAGGTAGCGCTGAAAATAGTTGCCGCATTTTTGTTTGCTCCCCATGCCTTGTTTCCAGTAGTCTGCTACCCGCTCTTCTAAATTTAATTCATTGGTAATATCGCAACAAAACCATTGCAACAATTCATCAAGATTGGTGAGGAAACTGCCATCAGCCGATTGAAAATTTAAATAAGCAGTTTGATGTCCTTGTTCTTTAGCATGGTGTAAAATACGTTGTAATAAAGAAGTTTTCCCCATTTGGCGGGGGGCTTTCACTCGGATTAAAGCGCCGGGTTTGACAATAGTTTGGTAGCAGTCTGATTCAATGGGAGGTCGATCGATATACAGGGGACAATCTAAACTAACAGAACCTTCTGGGTTGTCTAAGTTAGAAATCGAAATGGGAGGTGCGGCGATCGATCGCGCATCTTCCACCACAGGCGACGACTTCTCAACGATATTATCGCTAACAGAAGCATCGGGCGATCGCTCTGCTGCATCCAACCCAGAAAAATCCGACTTTTTCTTTAATACCGGAGTGAGTTGTTCTGGAATCCCTGCCATGCTGATGCTAACGCAACCCAATTTATAGGCAAATTCGATCGACTCCCCCGCCGCCAACGTATCGTAAAAACCTACAGCAAATTCTCGTGCAGCCTTATCTCCCACTGCTTGGTTCATGCCGATCACATAGGGAATGTGACGTGCGATCGCAGCCGCTTGCACTTCTGAATAGCAAGCGTTGAGTATTACGCACTCCACGTACTCATTAAACGCCTCAAACAAAGCTGCCAAAGCTTTGGCATTTACCAGCTTAATCTGCCCCATGTCATCTTCTAGGGCTAAACCGCTTTCTCCTGCACCATGCCCTGAGAAATGCACAATCTCTGGTTTATAATCTAATACGGCTCGCTGCATTTCTCTTGGCGTCACCGCCCACTGTTGCTCAAGTTGAAACTTGTCGCGCTTTTTAGAGCGTTGCAACCCCTCTGCAATTTCCTTGGCCTCTTCACCTAAGCGCAGGGGAGTGGAGTTTTTCGGGTTGGCTGCCAAAAACAGGATCGTTTTTTTCTTTCTTGGGGGACTACTCATCAATGGAACCTTCACGCTTAGGAGATACAGGAGCTTAACGACACTACCCCAGTCAGGGCGAGATATTTCTTGCCTTTACGGTATTTAAGCACAAACATCTTTATTTTTGTTGGTCAGTCAATTGGCATAAAGGAGCACCCTGAGTCAAGCATAACCAATCGACAAGGCGATCGCTACTCTCAACTAATCTTTTTAGCTACGTATTCAACAAGTGCGAGCTGCTTCCCGTTTTGCAGTCGTATTTTCATAAATATCGAGATTATTTGCCCCTGTAAAACTAATTTTTCGTGCGATATATTTAGAAATATTTTTGATAATTAATCCAGCAACAATCTTCCTTCTTCCTTCTTGCTTCTTCCTTCTGCTCTTCCTCTAGGTCAAGAGCGTCTAGAGCGGTTAATTTAAAAAATTTAGTGATTTTGGATACAATTCCCGACTCAACACTCGATCGAACTCCTCAATTTTCGATGCGGATCTAAAATTCACCTAAAGTTCGACGCCCTTTGGCAAAACCCTTCCTAAGATAGAAGTTGGGGGACGATCGGTCTAATAGCCGATTCAGGGGGAAGTGTCAAGAACTCCATCGAACCCAAATCCAGAGCCGCAAGACAGGGAGGACATCAAAATCATGGTAAACGCGCCGACAGGGGAAACCCGCCTGGGCCCGATCGATCAGGTGCAATCCTTAGACCGCGATTGCACAACTCTATCCCGTCACGTACTCCAGCAACTTCACAGCTTTTCAGCAGATGCTCAGGATCTCAGTGCCCTGATGAATCGCATCGGGCTGGCGGCTAAGCTGATCGCGAGGCGGCTCAGCAGAGCCGGGTTAATGGAAGATGCTTTAGGGTTTACAGGGGCTGTGAACGTGCAGGGAGAATCCGTCAAAAAGATGGATATCTATGCCAATGAAGTCTTTATCTCGGTATTCCAGCAAAGCGGACTGGTATGCCGCTTGGCTTCGGAGGAAATGGAAAAACCATACTACATTCCCGAAAATTGTCCGATCGGGCGTTACAGTCTGCTCTACGACCCCATAGACGGTTCTTCCAATCTTGACATCAATCTCAATGTAGGCTCCATATTCAGCATCCGCAAGCAAGAGGGGGACGATGAAGACGGTTCTGCTTCCGACTTGCTGCAACATGGACACAAACAAATTGCCGCTGGCTATGTACTCTACGGCCCCAGTACCATGTTGGTTTATTCGATCGGTCAGGGTGTTCATTCCTTTACCCTCGACCCCAGTTTGGGCGAGTTTATTCTAGCTAACGAAAACATTAAGGTTCCCGATCGCGGCCCGATTTACAGCGTTAATGAAGGCAACTTCTGGCAGTGGGAGGAATCTTTGAGAGACTACATTCGCTACGTACACCGCAGCGAAGGCTACACCGCCCGGTACGGCGGGGCTTTGGTGGGAGATTTCCACCGGATTTTATTCCAGGGAGGCGTGTTTTTGTACCCCGGAACGGTCAAACAACCGGAGGGCAAATTGCGTTTGCTCTACGAATCGGCTCCTTTGGCGTTTTTGATGGAGCAAGCCGGCGGGCGGGCAAGTACGGGCATTCAAGACATCTTAGATGTTGTGCCGACCAAACTGCATGAGCGATCGCCCTTGATTGTCGGGAGTAAAGAAAATGTAGCGATGGTCGAGTCTTTTATTCAAGATCGATCGCGCAATCCTAGAACAGTCCAAAAGTGAAGGAAGTTCGGCAACGGATTGTGTAACGGATGTAACGGATGTAACGGATGTCAGTCCGATGTCCGTCGGAAGAGGGAAGAGGGAATAAGGAAGAGGGAATAAGGAAGAGGGTTTTAACTGATAACTTTCGACTCCCAATTACCAATTCCCCATTGCCAATTTTCAATTACCAATTTTCAATTTCCAATTTCCAAGTCCCAATTAACAGCTATCAAATTGTAGGAGTTACAGTAATGACAGCAACACCAACGAATCACCTGTTAGAAATCAAAGAAATTGGCCAAAGTATCTGGATGGACAATTTGACTCGCGATCTGATCGAGTCCGGCGAACTCAAACAGATGATTGAAAGTCGGGGACTGCGCGGGATTACATCTAATCCGGCTATTTTCGAGAAAGCGATCGCAGGTAATGTGATTTACGACGCGGATATCGAAGCTGGCATCCGGGCGGGTAAATCTGTAATGGAGATTTACGAATCTCTGGTATTTGAAGATATCCGCAACGCTTGCGACATCTTCGCCCCAGTTTACGCAGAGTCGAAGGGTTTAGACGGTTACATTAGCATTGAAGTGCCACCGACGATCGCCAACGACACAGAAAGCACGATTAGCGAAGCCATACGCTATTACCAAGCCCTCGGCAAAGAAAACGTGATGATTAAGATTCCGGGAACCGCTCAAGGTTTGCCCGCAGTCGAGCGAGTCATCAGCGAAGGGATTAACGTTAACGTGACTTTACTATTCTCGGTTGACAGCTACGTCGAAACCTTCTGGGCTTACATTCGCGGTTTGGAAGCGCGGGTGGCTAAAGGTTTGGATGTGAGCAATATTGCTTCTGTGGCCAGTTTCTTCTTGAGCCGGATCGACATCAATATCGATGGCAAGATTGATGAGAAACTCAAAAATGTCACAGATATTTCCACAAAAGCCAGACTGGAAGCAGTCAAGGGGAAAGTTGCGATCGCCAATGCCAAGATAGCTTACCAGAAGTATAAAGAGATCGTAGCGAGCGATCGCTGGCAAGCTTTAGCGGCCAAGGGAGCGAAAGTACAGCGCTTGCTGTGGGCTTCCACCAGCACCAAAAACCCCAACTACAGCGATGTCATGTACGTCGATGAACTAATCGGCCCCGACACCGTTAACACTTTGCCGCCGAACACTGTTGAAGCTTGTTTCGATCACTGCGATGTCGCACCCCGGATTGAGAACAATGTTGCAGAAGCTTACACGCTGATCGAAAGTCTCAAAGATCCCGACATCGACATCAACTTGGACCAAGTGATGGCAGACTTGCTCTTGGACGGGATTGATAAATTCGTCACCCCGTTCCAATCCCTGATGGATTCCTTGCAAGAGAAAGTGCAGAAGTTGTCACCCGTCGCCTAGACAGATATCTGTATCCTTGAAGGCAGAAGCATTTAGGAGTCGGAATAGATAATTGTTTTGGCTCTTGAGTGCTGAGTTTTGAATCTCGAACCGGGAAAATTTGAGACCAATTGGTCTCAAAAACCCGACAGAGGAAAATCAAATCCAGATTACTTTGGCTCTTGGCACTAAGTTTTGAATCTCGAACCGGGAAAATTTGAGACCAATTGGTCTCAAAAATCCGACAGAGGAAAATCAAATCCAGATT
>NZ_JAUBTT010000025.1:27017-61246 GCF_036705125.1 Microcoleus sp. B7-D4 | reverse complement strand
TTGGCGCTGAGTTTTGAATCTCGAACCGGGAAAATTTGAGACCAATTGGTCTCAAAAATCCGACAGAGGAAAATCAACTGCCTTCTCTAGCAGAAATCTCGCCAGAAGCTCCAACTCGAATTTTCCATCTCCGACCGCTGAGGAATTGCCATGCAAACTATCAATACCCTAGTAGAAACCGAATATGGCACTGCCCAACTTGATGTAGCTGAACGGACAAGGCTTCAAGAACTAGAATCCATTGTCGAACATGGACTTCAGATATTTTACGAAGTTGGCAAAGCCCTTGATGAGATTCGGGAAGAGAAACTGTACCGTGAAACTCACAAGACTTTTGAGGCTTATTGCCTTGACAACTGGGGCATCGGAAGACGGACAGCAGATCGATTTATTTCAGCAGCGCAGGTTGTCGAAAATTTGAGACCAATTGGTCTCAAAATTCCGACAAAGGAAAATCAAGTCCGTCCTCTAACAGGATTACCCGCAGAGCTACAACTCGAAATTTGGCAAGAAGCTCTGGAGTTATCGCCTAATAGTATGCCCACTGGTGCAGCAGTTCAGCGCCTGGTAGAGCGGCGATTTCCTTCAAACGGAAACGGGCGAACGCCTAAAGATAGTGCTTCGGAAGTCGAGAAGTTGCGATCGGACAATCAGCGGCTCAGAGAGCAAATCCGACAGCAAAACAGAGAAAGGGATAGGCGTGCTGCTGCTGTGGCTTTAGAGTTAGAGCAGTTGCGCTCAGAGAATAGGCAGCTAAAAGCTGAACTGCTACAGCGGGATAAGGATTGGGAAGTTCGACTGGCTTTTGAGAGGAACAAAATTCGCGAGGAGGTTAGGGGAGAACTCAGAGAGGAACTTAAGGCTGAACTCAGGGAAGAAATCAGAGCCGAAATAAAATCTGAGTATCAGGCTCAAATTAAAGAATTGACGGCTAAATATGAAGCCATAATTCAGGATTTATCAGTAAGGTTGACAGCTATGGAAGGAGCAAAATAAGAAATGGTCGCAATACTTGAAAACCCACTGCGCGTCGGTTTGCGAAAAGAACGGGTGCCGGAACCACAAATTCTGGTAATCTTCGGAGCTTCTGGGGATCTCACCCAGCGCAAACTGGTACCTGCAATTTATCAGATGAAGCGCGATCGACGCTTGCCACCGGAAACTACCGTCGTGGGAGTAGCCCGCCGCCCTTGGAGTCACGATTACTTCCGAGAGCAAATGCGCGAAGGCATTGAAGAATTTGGCGGCGGCATTGGCAATGAAGAATTTTGGCAAGAATTCGCTAAAGGTTTGTACTACTGTCCGGGCGACATTGACAACCCCGAAAGCTATCAAAAACTCAAAGCTTTCTTAGCGGAACTCGACGAAGAAAGGAGAACTCGCGGCAATCACATATTTTATCTCTCAGTTTCCCCGAACTTTTTCCCAGAAGCAATTAGGCAACTGGGCGCGGCTCAAATGCTGGCCGATCCAGTCAAAAACCGCTTGGTAATTGAAAAACCCTTCGGCCGGGACTTGAGTTCGGCAAAAGCTCTCAACCGAGTTGTGCAGAAGGTTTGCCAAGAACAGCAAGTTTACCGGATAGACCACTATTTGGGTAAAGAAACTGTTCAGAATTTAATGGTGTTCCGGTTTGCTAACGCGATTTTTGAACCGCTGTGGAACCGGCAATTTGTCGATCACGTACAAATTACAGTTGCAGAAACAGTAGGCGTAGAAGACCGGGCGGGTTACTACGAATCCTCTGGGGCGTTGCGGGATATGCTGCAAAACCACTTGATGCAGATTTTCTGTCTGACGGCGATGGAACCGCCGAACTCGCTCGACGCTGACAGCATCCGCACCGAAAAGATGAAAGTTCTGCAAGCAACTCGCTTGGCCGATTTGCATAACTTGGAGTTCTCAGCGATTCGGGGTCAATATTCCGCAGGTTGGATGAAGGGCAAACCCGTGCCGGGATATCACGAAGAACCGGGGGTTGCTCCCAACTCGACAACGCCGACGTTTGTGGCGATGAAGTTTATGATTGACAACTGGCGCTGGCAGGGAGTGCCTTTCTACCTGCGAACCGGCAAACGGTTGCCGAAAAAAGTTAGCGAAATTGCGATTCAGTTCCGCGAAGTTCCGCTGCTAATCTTTCAGTCTGCGGCCCAACAAACTACTCCTAACGTTTTGACTATGCGCGTGCATCCGAACGAGGGGATTTCGCTGAGGTTTGAGGCTAAAATGCCGGGGCCGGATTTGCGGACGCGGACGGTGGATATGGATTTCAGTTACGGTTCTTCGTTTGGGGTGACATCTTCGGATGCTTACGATCGCCTGTTAATTGATTGTATGCTGGGCGACCAAACTTTGTTTACCCGTTCTGATGAAGTGGAAGAAGCTTGGCGGGTGGTAACGCCGGCGCTGATGGATTGGGAATCCTCCACCGACCCAGATTTGGTTCCTAAATACGAAGCGGGTACTTGGGAACCGGCGGAAGCAGAACTGCTAATTAACAGAGACGGTCGTAAGTGGCGAAGACTTTAAGAGTTATTAGTCAGTGGTCAGTGGTCAGTTGTGAGTGGGCAGTGGGCAGTGGGTAGTGGGCAGTCAACTGAAAACTGAAAACTGAAAACTGAAAACTGAAAACTGACAACTGAAAACTGAAAACTGACAACTGAAAACTGAAAACTGAAAACTGAAAACTGACAACTGACCACTGACAACTGACTAATAAGAAAGGAGAAAAGATTTATGACGATGACACCGATGAAAGCTCCGCCCCTGGTTTCGCTACAAAGTCCTAAAGATGTGTCGATCGACCAAATAGAGGCCGAATTGAGTCAAATTTGGGAAAGTTACAGAGAATCGGGGTCTAAGGGCGATTTTCCGATCGCTACTAGGGCAACAACTTTTACTTTTGTAGTCTACGAACCGGAAGAAACTCAGCAGTTATTGGCGGATCTGGGGTTTTACGACGGGCCGGTGGACGGTATTACCGGGCCGATGACGGCATCTAGCATCAGGGCGGCTCAAAAAGCTTACGGGCTGCCGAGAACTGGCAAAGCTAACGCGGAATTGCTGGCGACTTTGCGGGAAGAAGTGGCTCGCAAAAATTCAAAAGGCGAGGAGATGGGATCGAGTGGCTTGGGTTCCGGGGGTTCGGGGGTGGCTGACGCGATCGTGGCTGCCAATCCCTGCCGGATTATTGCTCTGTGCCCGACGGCGGGGGAAGATACGGGCGTGCAGGCTCAAGTGGCTGCTTATTGTCCGGTTCACAAGCGCACCAGCGGCAATCTGATCTGCTGCGAGTACATTACGCTGCGGGGTACGGAAGCTGCGCTGGAACGGGTGAGCGGCATCGTGACGGCCTTGACTATCGGTGATTTGCCGACGCTGCTGTGGTGGAAGGCGAATCCCGATGCCGATCGAGGTTTATTCCAACGGCTGGCGACAATTAGCAGTTCTGTGATTGTTGACTCTAGCAGCTTTGCCGAGTGTGAAGCGGAATTGCTGTTGATGCAAAGTCTGATCGAAGAGGGAATTCCGATCGCGGATCTCAATTGGCGCCGGCTGGCCGCATGGCAGGAGTTGGCTGCTGAGGCTTTTGACGCCCCGGAACGTCGCGCTGCGATTCGGGAAATCGATCGGGTGACGATCGATTACGAACAGGACAATTCTACTCAAGCGCTGATGTATTTGGGTTGGCTGGCGAGCCGGCTTCAGTGGCGTCCGGTTGCTTTCAAACAGGAAGAGGGCGATTACCAAATCAAGCGAATTAAATTCGCGGGGCCCGACGAACGGGTTGTCGAAGCCGAGTTGGCTGCTATTCCTACTGCTGATACGGGCGATGTCGCGGGCGATTTGATTGCTGTGCGTTTGAATTCTACAAACGAAAAGGCTGACTGCGGTACAGTTCTGTGTTCGGAAGCGGGCGGCTGTATGCGGATGGAAACGAAGGGCGGCGCTCAAACCGATCGGTTTAACCAGGTGAGTCCTCTGTTCGATCAGGTGACGGAACAGTTGCTGGGCCAGCACCTCCAGAGTTGGGGCCGAGATGTGCTTTACGAAGAAAGTTTGGCAGTGACGGCTCAAATGCTGAAGTTGGCTAAACAGTAAAAAGAAGTTCGGCAACGGATTGTGTAGCGGATGTAACGGATGTAACGGATGGATGGAATCAGGAGAAAGGAGAAAAAAATAAGCAAGACGGATTGAGTTAACATTCAGTGGGGCAGGCAATGTCTGCCCTACTTTTATTCTTCTCTTTTCTTCCTTCGCGCTCTTGGCGTCTTCGCGGTTCGTTAAATAGTTATTATTTGAGCGGTTCGAGAGCAATACTCATAACTTGATCAACTGTCTATTTTTATGAGGAAGGATTGCATAAATCTTTGATTGATACAGAAACCGCAGATGCAAGGCAGATTAACACAGATAAACGCAGATAATTTCCTGATTGGAAAGCGACTTTGGCAATCTTATCTATTATTTATTTTAACTAACTAGAACTATGGCTTTAGTAATTGCTGGCGAACGCAGCGGTGCGGGAAAGACTACTGTAACGATCGCCCTTTTAGCTTATTTAGTCCGTCGCGGCTTGAATGTTCAATCGTTTAAGGTAGGTCCGGATTACATTGACCCCATGTTTCATGCTTTTGTTACTGGTCGCCCCTGTAGGAATTTAGACCCGGTATTAACGTCTGAATCTTATGTAAAAAAGTGTTTTTCTCGTCATATTCAAGATATCGATTATGCCTTAGTTGAAGGGGTGATGGGACTATTTGATGGTGTTTCTCGGAAGAAAGAAGAAGAAAGTTCGGCAACGGATTTCGTAACGGATGTAACGGATGTAACCGATAGAAGTTCGGCAACGATTGTACCAGATGTAAAGGATTTAACGGATTTAAGGAAGCCAGAAGGAAAACAACACTATTCTATTTCCTTTGCTTCTACGGCTCATGTGGCCTATTTGCTGAATTTGCCAGTATTGTTTGTGATAGATTGCAGCCGGCTCTCTGGTTCTGTGGCTGCGATCGCCCACGGTTTTCGTTCTTTTAACCCTGACCTTAAATTCGCTGGTTTGGTGCTAAATCGGGTGGCGAGCGATCGACATTTGGAACTGCTTCAAGATGCTCTCCAACCGCTCAATTTACCGATTTTGGGCGTTTTGCGTAGGGATGAGGCTGTTACTATTCCCGATCGACATTTGGGTTTGATTCCTGCTGAGGAGTTGCCGAATCTTCACGCTGCGATCGATAAACTGGCTGATTTGGCTGCTGTTAGTTTTGACTGGGAGCAACTTTTGCCTTTGTTGGCTGCAACTCGAAATGGGGGGGGTGAGGGGTCAGAGCAACTTTCAGGTAGGCACAGTCTCCCTTCGGGAATTGTAACTCAAAAAGATGATGTTGTCAACTGTTTGGGAAAACAATTTGGAGTGAGGATTGCAGTTGCGCGCGATCGGGCTTTTAATTTTTACTATCAGGACAATCTTGATTTGTTGGAAGAGTTGGGTGCCGAGTTGGTATTTTGGAGTCCCCTTGATGACTCGGTTTTTCCTGACAATGTGCAAGGGTTATATTTTGGTGGTGGTTTTCCCGAAGTGTTTGCTGAGAAATTGAGCGGTAATGTTTTAATTCGGGATGCGGTAAGAAAGGCGATTTTTTCGGGAATGCCGACTTATGCGGAGTGCGGCGGTTTGATGTATTTGTGTGATTCTATTGTAGACTTCGATGGCAATTCTTGGCCCGGGGCGGGAGTGTTGGAAACTGCTGCTGCGATGGGAAAGCGTTTGACGCTGGGATACCGAGAAGCTGTGGCTGTGAGGGATAGTTCGGTGTTAACTGCGTTTGATGAGGTTTGGGGACATGAGTTTCATCGATCGCATTTAACTGTTGAACCGAGTAATCCAGTTTATCACAGTTGGAGGTATGGGAAGCGGGGGGAGGTTGAGGCGGTTGCTGAAGGTTGGGGAGTTTGTCAGGTGCACGCTTCTTATTTGCATTTGCATTGGGGTGCTCGGCCTGATATTCCGGCTCGTTTTTTGCAGCAGTGTGCTGAGTTTGATTGTAAGGGTGTTTTGGGCGATCGAGAAAGCGAACTAGATTTTTTTATTTAATTAACCGCAGAGGACGCAGAGGGCGCAGAGAAGAGAAGAGAGAGGAGTTACTGTATTAGAATGTTTTTCATGGAAAGCAGGGAGGGGATGTTGGTATTTATGAGCGAATCAATTTCAACTAAGCAGTTGTCCGCACAATGGGTGACACCGGAGAATTTTCGGAGTTACGGTCAAGTTATCTTTGCGGCTGTTGATGGCAAGTCTTTCGATGCTGAGGATGCTCAGTTAAATTTGCAAAATGGTGTTCCTAGATTTTACATTATGCGACTCCATAAGGAAGGTCGCAAGTTTCGCAAAATTACGCGGCACGTTCAATGTACTCAGTGTTTGGGTTCTTTGGAGGGGAAGGATTGGTTGATGGCGGTTGCGCCTCCTGGGGATAGCGATAAACCGAGTTTAGAGGATATGGCTGCTTTTCGGATTCCGGGCAATTGTTTTATTAAGTTAGATGTGGGGACTTGGCACGCTGGGCCGTATTTTGATGCGGATTTTGTTGATTTTTACAATCTGGAATTGAGCGATACTAATGTGGTTGACCATTTTACCTTTGATTTTGTGAAAAATCACAATCTGGAGTTTGAGATTGTCTGATGTTGGCGATTGGTAGTTGCGCTTTCTTTTTGGTGATTTTTGAGTAAGATTTTTTAACCGCAGAGGGCGCAGAGGACGCAGAGGGGGAGAAGGAGGGGGTTCGCAAGTGATTGGGGAATTCTTTTTGTCTCACTAGGCGGAATCGCCACGCTTGAAGGATAAAGTTTACAAGTGTTAAATTAAGTGCAATTGTCATGCCTGAGCAAAAGTATAGCATTGTTCTGCGCGAATGTCGTTTGTTAGGTGCGGGCGATCGCCCAACGGTAGATATTGCTATTGAGAATGAGCAAATAGTCGCCGTTTCGCCGCACATCTCAGAACTTGGGGAACGCGAAATCGACATTCAAGGCAATTTAGTTAGTCCTCCTTTTGTGGAGTCGCACATTCATCTCGATTCTGCCTTGACTGCGGGGGAACCGCGATGGAATCAAAGTGGCACTTTGTTCGAGGGAATTGAAATCTGGGGGGAACGAAAGCAATGTTTAACTCTGGATGATGTCAAAAAACGGGCGGTTGAAACTTTAAGGCTGCAAGCGTCTCAAGGGATTTTGTTTGTCAGGAGTCACGCTGATGTTAGCGAACCGACGCTGACTGCTTTGCAAGGACTTTTGGAAGTTCGAGAACAAGTCAAAGATTGGATGACTCTGCAAGTTGTGGCTTTTCCCCAAGACGGGATTTACGGAAGTCCAGAAAATGACAAACTTTTAGAGAAATCTTTGGATATGGGTGCGGATGCTGTCGGCGGGATTCCGCATTATGAGTTGACGCGGGAAGATGGGGTGAAGTCGGTTGAGCGAATTTTTGAACTTGCTGAAAAATACAATAGATTAATAGATGTTCACTGCGATGAAATCGATGATGAACAGTCGAGATTTTTGGAGGTTGTAGCGGCTTGTGCGATTAGAAGCGGGGCTGGTTCGCGGGTGACAGCTAGCCACACGACGGCTTTCGGTTCTTATAACAATGCTTATGCTTTTAAGCTGATGGGAAGTTTGGCCAAATCGGGAATTAATTTCATCGCCAATCCTTTAATTAATATCACTCTGCAAGGCCGCGCTGATACTTATCCCAAACGCCGTGGGGTGACGCGGGTTAAGGAGTTGTGGCTGCAGGGTTTGAATGTGAGTTTTGGCCACGACTGCGTGCAAGATCCTTGGTATAGTTTAGGTACGGGAAATATGTTGGATGTCGCTCATATGGCGGTTCATGTTTGTCAGATGACGGGAATGGCTGAGATTGCAGCTTGTTTTAATATGGTCACTGTCAACGGTGCTAAAACTCTCAATATGGGAGATGATAATTATGGGATAGAGGCGGGGAAACCTGCTAATTTGATTGTGTTGGACGCTCAGGATTGTTATGATGCAATTAGGAGGCGCGCTGCGGTTCGCTATGTGATTTCGCGGGGAAAGTTGCTGGCGGAAACTGCACCTGCTAAAATTAGTTCTTATGGTATTTGACAAACAATATTTGAAGCTGTTAAATTGTGAATCAAGGTGCTATTCCCGATGAGAGTCCGAGAAATTTACTAGAGCAATTGCTCCTGCAAGATGCTAAGGCTGGTAATTGTAGAGCAATTCAGGGCGGGCCTGACGATATACTAGGGGATGTTTCCAGATTAGTGGCCCTCTATGGAGGTAATCCCGAAGACTGGTACAAAATAACGAGCATTCAGGCTTTTACAATTAATGGAGCTTCCGTACAAATACACTGGTTTGAAAATGCAAAAATTTTGCAACAAGTTGAATTAAAGTTTAAACGACAATATCCTAAAATAGCACCTAAGAATTTATAGGTAGACAAGTTATGATTGTTCGCTGTATTGCTAATACTGGGGAAGTTCTGCCGGAAAATTATATTGATCCGGCAAGAGGTTATACTAAAAAGGTTGAATTGCCGTTGACTGTTGGCAAGGAATATGTTGTTTATGCAATCCGCTCGTGGCAGGGAAGAGTTTGGTACTATATTTGTGATGATAATTACAGCTATTATCCCATACAGACTCCGGCACCGCTGTTTGAAGTAGTTGATAACCGAGTTTCTAAGTATTGGCAGTTTATGCTTGACCCGAATGGGGTGTTAAGGTTTGCTTTTGAGCAGTGGTTTACTGACCCTTGTTTTTATGATAAGCTAACGGATCAGGAAGAGGCGGAGATTGAGATTTTTGAGAAGGTTAAGGAATTAATGGATGCTGAGGATTTTGCTTTCCCTCCGCTGGATGTTGCAGTTGAGAAGTTGCGGGAAACTGTCAGTATTTGAGTGGAAAAGTGCTATTCTAGCAAATTATTTGTTTACCACCTTGACTCACATACCTTCAAATGGTATCAAATAGGAAGTAGCATAATTTTGGAAAAAAAATGGACGACCAACTTGAATCCAATAAAAACTATGAGATACTAGACGGCGATGATGTTTTGTTATTCGATAAAGCTACTTTTCTGGTACGCAGTTTTGCAGAGGTAATCACTAGCAAGTTTATTGAGATACTTGATCTTATTGCAATAAGGGAATCTCGCCAGAAATCAATAATTAATTGGATGAAAGAGCTACGGATTAACGACGAAATAATAATTAGTGGAGGGGAGATAGACTGGAACTCCCCTCAAGAAGGAATAGATTGTCAAGTTCTAAAAATTGGTTCTAAGGGTTGGCAAAAAGGAAAGCTTCAAATAAAAGTTAATGAAAATTTCCATGCGGGGGAAACGCAGGTATGTATAAAGTTTTGTCCTGATGAACCAGCAAAGCAAAAATCCCCTCTAGATGATATCAGACAATCCGAGGAATACAAAAAACTGAGCAATAATAACTGACAGCCCGATCGCGATTACAATACAATAATCATCGCACCTATATCTGAACCTTAGATTTTCAACCGCAGATGAGGGCAGATGTACGCGGATGAACGCTGATGTTGTTTGGGAGGGACTAATGATAAATATAGAAGAATATGTCGATCGCACGGCCGAACTGATAAACTTACCCTTAGACCCGGAACACCGCCCCGGTGTTGTGGTAAACTTCGAGAGAATAGCTGCGATCGCCCGACTCGTTACTGAATTCCCTTTACCCCCAGAAGTAGAAGTCGCGCCGGTGTTTGAACCTTAGATTTTTAACCGCAGATGAGGGCAGATGAACGCAGATGAACGCAGAAGTTTTTTAGATAAGGCGGATGCGGTTGCTACGGCAGCGGCTGTTAAATGTGGTAAGGTTACGGCTACAGAGGCGGTAAGTGCTGCTTTGGAACGGATTGCTGTTAAGGATAAAGCTTTTAATTGCTTTACTGCCATCACTGCATCAAGCGCACTCGCAGCAGCCGAAAATATAGATAATTCGATCGCAAATAACCAAAACCCAGGCCCTTTAGCAGGCGTTCCCTTCGCAGTCAAAAACCTGTTCGACATCGGCGGAATTACTACTCTAGCTGGGTCAAAAATCAACGCTGACAATCCTCCGGCTACCCAGGACGCGGCGGTGGTCGCCCGACTCAAACAAGCTGGGGCTGTACTCGTAGGTACGCTCAACATGGATGAGTACGCCTACGGTTTCGTCACGGAAAACAGCCACTACGGGCCCACTCGCAATCCCCACGATACTACGCGCATCGCTGGCGGTTCCAGCGGCGGTTCCGCAGCAGCAGTCGCCGCCGGTTTTGTACCCATCACTCTCGGTTCTGATACTAACGGTTCCATCCGCGTACCGGCTGCTTTGTGCGGTGTCTTTGGGTTTAAGCCTACTTACGGCCGTTTGTCCAGGGCTGGCGCTTATTTATTTTCGAGTAGTTTGGATTGTGTGGGGCCGTTTGGGCGATCGATCAGAGATATGGCGCTGCTGTACGATATCCTGCAAGGCCCTGATTCTCGTGACCCAGTTTGCACTCAACGCCCGCCAGAACTTTGTTCGCCGCAGTTAAATCAAGGTATCGAAGGATTGCGAATTGCTGTTGCTGACGGGTATTTCGCCACAGGGGCCGAACCGGAAGCAATGGATGCTGTAGAAATAGTTGCTAAAGCCTTGACAAATGTCTTAGATTGTGGTATACGGACAGAAAAAACAACAAACCCCCCAAAAATAGGGGGGCTTGCGACTGTCAGCATACCGGAATCCGATCGCGCCAGGGCTGCTGCATTTATCATTACCGCCTGCGAGGGCGGAAACTTGCATTTAGACAATTTGCGATCGCGCCCTCAAGACTTCGATCCGGCGACGCGCGATCGCTTTTTAGCGGGCACCCTGATCCCTGCGACTTGGTACTTGCAAGCGCAGAGATTCAGACAGTGGTACCGCGATCGAATTCGCGAAATATTCCAACACACAGACATCATCCTCGCACCCGCAACCCCGATAGCTGCCCCTGAAATTGGCGTCGAGAAAATGGTAATAGCCGGACAAGAAATCTTAGTGCGTCCCAATCTCGGACTGTTCACCCAACCCCTATCATTTATTGGCTTGCCCGTTCTTTGCGTGCCCGTACAGCGGCCCGGCGCTTTGCCCTTGGGGGTACAAATTATTGGTGCTCCCTACAGCGAAGCGGTGATTCTCCGAGTCGCTGCGGTACTAGAATCGCAAGGCATTATATCTGCCGAATCAATTTAGTGCTAATAATTCTAGGGTTTGTTGTTGCGGTGGAAGCGTCTCTTAGTCCTTCTGGCAATAGCTTTGCGCTTCTGCTTTTCCAACGGGGTTTCAAAGTGGCGGTGCTTTCTCATGTCGGGGAAAATGCCCGCTTTAGAAACTTGTCGCTTAAACCGTCGCAGGGCTGACTCAATCCCTTCATTTTCGCCTATTACAACTTGGGTCATTATTTCTCCTTTTGTTCGGTAGATCAAGTTTTATCATATCAAGCTTTTTGGCCGCGCGACCTGTTGAAGGTCGGGCGATCGACCAAAACCCAAAAATCATACCAGAAAATTGGTTCGTAGTGAGGACTTCAGTCCTTCTTTTTTGCGGACTGAAGTCCTCACTACAAACCCAAATTTTCCTAGTGAGGAATACAAGTCCTGCTTTTTTGCGGACTGAAGTCCTCATTGACTACTGACTACTGTCAACTGACTACTGACTACTGACTACTGACTACTGACTACTGTCAATTGACTACTGACTACTGACCAACTGATTTTCCTGCCGCAGGTAAGCTTGAATAAACGGGTCTAATTCGCCGTTCATTACATCTGCGATGGCGGTTGTTTCCACTCCAGTACGCAAATCCTTGACCATTTGGTATGGGTGAAAAACATAATTGCGAATTTGGTTGCCCCAAGCTGCCTCTACCATGTCGCCGCGAATCTCGGCAATTTCCGAAGCCCGCTGTTCCTTAGCAACCACCAACAGCCTAGCCTTGAGTAATGCCAGAGCTTTTTCCTTATTTTGCAACTGACTGCGTTCTTCTGTGCAGCGGACGGCCAAGCCGGTAGGAAGGTGAACGATGCGGACTGCGGTTTCTACCTTGTTAACATTTTGCCCGCCCTTGCCGCCAGCGCGGGAAGTCGTGATTTCCAAATCCTTTTCGGGAATGTCCAACTTGACGGATCGATCGAGAATTGGCATCACTTCAACGCCAGCAAAACTGGTTTGACGCTTGTCATTAGCATTAAAAGGCGAAATTCTGACCAAGCGGTGAGTGCCTTTTTCCGATCGCATATAACCGTAAGCGTAGCGGCCGACAATTTCCAAAGAAGCCGATTTAACACCTGCTTCCTCTCCCTCGGAAATTTCCATTAAATGTACTTTGTAACCTTGACTTTCCCCCCAGCGGGTGTACATCCGCAGCAGCATTTCGGCCCAATCTTGAGCATCCGTGCCGCCGGCCCCGGCGTTAATTGTCAAAACAGCGCCGCCTTCGTCGTAGGGCCCAGATAGTAATTGTTGCAGTTCCCACTGGTCGAGTTCGCGGGTTAACTGAGAAAGACTCGATGAGGCTTCTTGGAACAGGGACTCATCGGCTTCTAACTCCAGCAGTTCTAAAATAGCTTTAGCATCTTCCAAGCTCGTTTGCCAGCCGCGATATTGGTCTAAGTGAGATTTGAAGTCATTAAGTTCTTGCAGGGTTTCTTGGGCTCGATCTTGGTCGTCCCAAAATGCTGGTTGGGCGCAGATTTGCTCTAAATCTTGAATTTTCGCTGTAAGTGCGGGGATGTCAAAGATAGTCCTGGGTTGCACCCAGTCGATCGGACAAAGTTTCGATATTGTGTTTGATGTCTAGAACTTCCACTGTTAGTTCTCCGGCGTTGTGGGGTGTATTTTTGAGTTTAGCTGAAATTTTGCTCTAAATGTGCAAATCAATTTTTCAGTAGCACACCAGCTTTGATAAATGAGTCAAGTTTGCCGTCGAGCACCTCGGCGACGGCTGTTGTTTGGATTCCTGTACGCAGATCCCAAACTTTGCCCTGGTTCGCGCTGTCGCTGGCAAATTGATATTCCCGAATTGGTTGGTTAAGGACTGTTTTTAGGATCTCGCCCTGAATATCTGCAAGCTGTTGAACTCCTTGTCTTTGCATAATAGCAAACAGTTTGCTGGTGAGAACCGCCAAAGCCTTTTTTCTATTTTGCAATCGACTCCGCTCCTCCCCAGATATTGCAGAAATACCAGTAGGAACATGAACAATCCTCACCCAACTTTCGAGTGGGTCACTACTCTTCAGGTTGCTACGAGGCAAGATTATTAACTCTAAATCCTGCTGTGGAATCTCCAGTTCCACATACATGGGCACAACTTCCACCGTCGCTGAACTCGCCTGCTTTCTGGTAATATTAAAAGGCGATGTACGTTTCAGTAGATGCACTCCGGTTTCTGACTTTAGATAGCCGTAAGCGTAACGTCCCTCTATTGCCAAAGTTACAGAATTAACTCCTCCTCTTACCAAAATTGCAGAATTAATTTCTAGATACTCCAATAGGGAACCTTCAACATCCGCAACTTTATAGCCTCGGTTTTCTCCCCAACGATAATACATTCTCCGCAACATTTCTGCCCAGTCTTGAGCATCTAGGTCATCTATTGCTGTATTAATTATCAGGTAGGCTCCATTTTTGTCGCAAGGCCCGCTCAAGGATTGCTCTAATTCATACTCTTCGAGAGAGCAGTTAAGTTGAGCTAAATTAGTTTGAAGTTCTTGCTCTAATTCCTCGTCAGCTTGAAATTCGAGTAACTCCAGTGCTGCTGTAGCATCTGCCAAAATTGTTTGGCACTGGTTGAGTTTTGCCTGGTAGGATTGGAGTGCGTCTAGTTCTTGGAGTAGCCGTTCGCCTGTATTGATGCTGTTGCCCGATTTCGGCTGTGCTGCTAGCTGTTGTAACTTTTGGCTCTCGGCGGTTAATGCTGAGCTAAAGACAGTCTTGTAGACCCGTTAGGCGATCGGACAATGTTTCGATGTTGTGTTTGATGTGTAGAATTTCCACTGTCAGTTCTCCGGCGTTGTGGGGTGTATTTTTGAGTTTAGCTGAAATGTTGCTCTAAATGTGCAAATCAATTTTTCAGTAGCACACCAGCTTTGATAAATGAGTCAAGTTTGCCGTCGAGCACCTCGGCGACGGCTGTTGTTTGGATTCCTGTACGCAGATCCCAAACTTTGCCCTGGTTCGCGCTGTCGCTGGCAAATTGATATTCCCGAATTGGTTGGTTAAGGACTGTTTTTAGGCGAGCAACCTGAATGTCTGCAAGCTGTTGAACTCCTTGTCTTTGCATAATAGCAAACAGTTTGCTTTTGAGAAGCGCCAAAGCCCTTTCTCTATTTTGCAATCGACTCCGCTCCTCCCCAGATATTGCAGAAATACCAGTAGGAATGTGAACAATCCTCACCAAAGTTCGGACTACACACCTCACGTAGGGAGGAGGCAAGATTATTAATTCTAAATCCTGCTGTGGAATCTCCAGTTCCACATACATTGGCACAACTTCCACCGTCGCTGAACTCGCCTGCTTTCTGGTAATATTAAAAGGCGATGTACGTTTCAGTAGATGCACCCCGGTTTCTGACTTTAGATAGCCGTAAGCGAAACGTCCGTCTATTGCCAAAGTTAGAGAATTAACTCCTCCTATTTCCAAAATAGCAGAATTAATTTTTACATACTCCAATAGGGAATCTTCAACCAACATAACTCTATAGCCTCGGTTTTGTCCCCAATGAGCATACATTCTCAGCAACATTTGTGCCCAGTCTAGAGCATCTAAGTCATCTATTGGTGCACTAATTATCAGGTAGGCTCCATTTTTGTCGCAAGGCCCGCTCAAGGATTGCTCTAATTCATACTCTTCGAGAGAGCAGTTAAGTTGAGCTAAATTAGTTTGAAGTTCTTGCTCTAATTCCTCGTCAGCTTGAAATTCGAGTAACTCCAGTGCTGCTGTAGCATCTGCCAAAATTGTTTGGCACTGGTTGAGTTTTGCCTGGTAGGATTGGAGTGCGTCTAGTTCTTGGAGTAGCCGTTCGCCTGTATTGATGCTGTTGCCCGATTTCGGCTGTGCTGCTAGCTGTTGTAACTTTTGGCTCTCGGCAGTTAATGCTGAGCTAAAGATAGTCTTGTAGACCCATTAGGCGATCGGACAAAGTTTCGATATGGTGTTTTATGTGTAGAATTTCCACGGTTAGTTCTCCTAGTTGTGGGCTGCATTTTTGCAGTTTAGCAGAAATTTCGACATTTCAGCAATTAATCCGTGTATCCGTGTCCAAATCCGTGTTGTGCCTTCCTTCTTAGATATACTGCGAACCTGTTGAATTGAAAGTTTTACCGCATTCGTGAGCACATACGTCCAACCTTTTAGAACAGGAAAAACTTTTTGTGAGGTCTTCGCGAAACCAATCTCTGGCGATCGCATCTTTCACCGATTGAGTTCTGAGAGAATTAAAACCATTTCCGTACTTTTCAATTAAAGCCAGCATTTGCGGTCTGTAAGTGTGGTTATAAACAGCGTATTTAGTATGGCTTACCCAACAGCAAGGCCAGAGTTCCGCTTCAAAACTGATGAAAATCTCTTTGCTGGCTTGAGTTTGACAGCTAATTTCTACATTTCGGTAGTAATTGTTTAGGCTACCAAATTTTTCTACCGCTTGGATAAATTGGTCTCCCTGGGGATTTTTATATTGTTCCAACGATGGGGGTTGAAGTTCTTCGCTGGCTGGCTTTGATGGGACAGAAGGAGTTGGTTCTGGTGCTTGAGAGGTTTCGATAGCTATGGCTTGATACCAAGCATAATTGGCTTTTTCTGGTTGCCCCAACTGCGTCAACACTTTAGCTAAATTGCGATAAGCTCCGGCAAAATTGGGTTTAAGCTCGATCGCCTTTTGGTAATAAGCACTAGCTGGCTGCCACTGTTGCTGTTGAGCATAAAGACTGCCGACATTAGCATAAACTTCGGGAAAATTAGGCTGAATTTTGAGGGCCTTGGCGTAACAATCTGCTGCTGCTTGCATCTTCCCCAAACCTTGAACAGCATTGCCTAAAGTTTTCCAGGCTGCTGCAAAATTAGGTTGAATTTTTAGGGCTTGTTGGCTGGCTGCGATCGCCTCTGAGAGCTGTCCTTGTCTCAAACAGTCCTCAGCTTGTTTGTGCAACCCAACAGCGGTCTGTGTTTGATTTTGAGGGGCTGACGCATTAGTTTTTGCTGGTTGGTTGGGGCGATCGCTCTTAGCCTCTACCTGAGAGTTTTCTGCCTTCTGAGGCTGTTGATTTGCGGACTCTTTCTCATAAATCTCTTTCGCCACAAAACGAGAGGTTGCTTTCGGTACAAACTCGACAAATCCTAATTGTTGGGCTAAATCCCGCGCTGCTTCTACTTGGTGCTGGTTGTGTTCAAAAATCAAGTAGTGCCATACAGCTTTTCCGCCTGCTTGGATAAAGGCATTAACCGACTGCATTATCCTGTCCCAGTTGGTATTTTGGCGGTAAATGCTGTTAGTATCTGCCAAGCCGTCGATACTAAAAGTTACGCTGTCGTTTTCTCCTGTCATCGCCTTTGCCAGGGCTTGCCACCAGTCGGGATTGCGTCCGCTACCATTAGTATAAAGCCCGATTTGAGGAACTCCCATGCGGTGCAAATACTCGATCGCCGGAATTGTGGTATTGCTAGTCATAGCATCGCCGTAGTTGCCGCACATATAAACCAAATCCAACTGAGAGCAAAACTCTTGTGGGAAAATTCTCTCAATATCCTCCATCTTTAATTCTGCCCCCGGCAAAATCGGGTTGTCGGTGCGGGGACACTGCGGGCAAGCTGCATTGCACCTGGAGGTAATTTCTACGCTGACTCTCCTGATATCTTCATATTTTAAGTACATGAGTTTTCCCCAATTAATTTGTGATTAATATTGAAATCGCGATCGACAGAATTAGATAACAAGACCTTTGATAGAGTGATTAAAAAGTAACATTATACTTCATGTCTGTCGCCTGCGGACATGATATAAGTTTTTTAAATAAGGGACAGAGGACGCGATGACGACTATCTTGGTGGTAAATCTTAATCAAAAACCGCGGCTCGATCGACATCGAGCCGCGGTTTTTTTAAGCTAAAGTTTCAATTAATCCCGGCCGTTGAGAGCAATCAGCAGGCGCAGAATGAAAATGAACAAGTTGATGTAGGTCAAGTACATCGACAGAGCGGCGGGCAAATACTGGTCGTCGCGGTAGGTGCGGGGTAATATGTAAAAATCGACGATCGCAGCGCCGGCAAATATAAACACGCCGACGCCAGAAATCCCAATTTCCAACCAGGTTGGGGTGTAGACGCCAAATAGAGAGAGCAGAAACTGACCGCCAACTACGACTAACAAAGCAATGACACCTAAACTGATAGTTTTGGTGAGGGCCATGCCGTCTTCTTCAGAAAGGTTGGAGCCAATTTGGCGGGCGGCGATGAAGGTAATGCCGCATCCGAGTGCGGCAAAAGCGATGCCGGAGATGCCGACACCTTGGGTTCTGAGGGCTGTAAATACCAATCCGCTGAGGGTGTAGCCGGAAAGCAGGCTGTAGGTTGCCAGCAGGGGCAAAGCGGTATTTTTGTTGCCTTGTTCGGCGGCGGCGCGGGCGACGAAGAATAGAATTAATTCTACGACGATCGCAGCGATGAATGTGGGGAAAAAGATCCCGGGATAGTTACGAATCACTCCGAGGCCGCCGTAGGTGCCGACAGCAGTTAAGACAAGTCCGCCGCCCACGAAGGGGAGAGCGTTGGAGATGACGTTGGGGCCTACTAGCGCGTGGTTTTTGGCCTCGCGCACGGCTTCGCGGAAATTGCTAGTGTTACTCACGAGGATTTACCTAATGTTGGCTGAGAATTGCTATCTCTATTTTGACAGCTTTACACTTTGTTTGCAAAACCTGAAAGAGTTTAAAGATTTGATAAAGAAGGGGGGTGAAATCACTCCCAAGCAGGGATCGATTGTTTATAATCGACTGCGTACAGGTATGTGTCGTGTCGCTGTCTCGCAGCGTTGCGCGTCGCGGCAAAGCTATAATTGAGGTTAAAGGGCCGGCGCTATCTGCGGCCAGGGGCCAGCTTAAAGTCTATCAGATCGCAGATAGCTGAAGTCAATCAATTTTGGATTGGGGATTTACGATTGGAGATTAAGGAGTATATGCTAGAGACAGGGGCCACAGTTGATTTTAGGTTTTTGATTTGCGACTTAGTTGAAACTAGGGGCCAGAAACTTCAATAATCTAAAATCTAAAATCTAAAATCTAAAATCTAAAATCTAAAATCGGTTCCGTTAATGGCTAAGGTAGCTTAGACAGAGGATACCCGGAAAATTAATGAATAGATCGAGTTCTATCGACAAACTGCTAAATAGGTAATGTCCAATGACCACATTTTTTGAGCGCAAATTATTGCCACCTACAGCCGGGATTTTATTGGCTGCCGCCGCCGTTATCTCCGGCGGTCAAGCTGCCGTTGCAGCTAATTTCCGAGCCGTTTATACCGCTACTTCAGGGCAGGGTTCAGAATATTTGCTGCTGGCCCAGAATAGCGGTCAACTCCCCCAAGGTACAAATTCTTCCAGCCAGAACCAGGCAACGCCAAGCCGGGAGTCTCTCCCCGCCAGAATTCCTGAGCCTTCGACGGTGGTAGGGTTGGGTTTAGTTGCGGGTTCGCTGGCGCTGACTCGCCGGAGAGTGAGAGTTAAAAATTAGACTTTGGGCAAAAAGTCTAATTTTTGGATTTTTAACCGCAGATAAACGCGGATAAACGCAGATAAATCCGGGTATCAGGATTTTAGCCGATCGCGTCGCGCAGAGCATTTTTAGTCATAGCTGCGATCGACTGTTCGGTAGCTTTCGGCAAGTGATAGTATTTCCCTCCAGAAGTCTTGGCCAATTCCTTCGCAAAGCCAGTCGAAATAAACTTGCTCTCGGTATCAATCACCAGCAACTGCATTCCCAACCCACGAATTTTGGCAGCAATTTCTAACAATTCCTTTTTAATATCAGGCTTTTCTCCTTCTACAATCGGTTCGCCCAAAGAACGAGCCAAAGGAATATTACCGCGTCCGTCAGTAATGGCGACAATCGCAACTTGACCGATATCTCCAGACTGCCGCGCGTTGACTCCCACCCGCACTGCTTGAGTCAAACCGTGGGCCAGGGGAGAACCGCCACCGCAGGGCAAACGTTCCAAACGCTTGCGGGCTAAGGCTATGGAGCGAGTGGGCGGTAGCAGCACTTCTGCTTGTTCTCCGCGAAAGGGAATGAGAGCAACTTGGTCGCGGCTTTGATAAGCTTCTGTGAGTAGCTGCATGACTGCACCTTTGGCCGACTGCATTCGGTTGAGGGCCATCGAACCCGAAGCATCGACGACAAATACGACTAAAGCTCCAGCTTTTCTGGCCAAGCGCTTCGCCCGAATGTCTCCCTGTTCCACAAATACACGGCGTTCAACCCCCCCTTGCCCCCCGTTACTAAGGGGGGGTTGACTCGCCTGTTGCCCCCCGTTACTAAGGGGGGGTTGACTCGCCTGTTGCCCCCCGTTACCAAGGGGGGGTTGACTCGCCTGTTGCCCCCCGTTACCAAGGGGGGGTTGACTCGCCTGTTGCCCCCCCTTACTAAGGGGGGGTTGGGGGGGGTTAGAATTCCTGTCGCGACGGGCTTTTTGGTAAGGTGCGGCGGCTCGGAGGGTAGCGTCAACGGCGATGCGGCGGACGGGGCCTTTGGGTAAGACTGGCTTGACGTAACGGCCTCTATCTTCGGAGAAAATGGTGCTGCGGCTGCCCGATTTGCCTTGTTTGTTGGCGGATTGTTGGGCGAATAAAAGCACGCTGGGGTCGAGAATTACGCCTTCGGGGTCGAAGAGAAATTCTTCGGGAATGGTATCTTTTTCTGGTTCTTCTTCAGGTTCCGGGTTGTCTTCATCCTCTTGGTCTTCTTCGTCTTCTTGCTCGTTTTCTGGTTCGTCTTGTTCTTGTTCTGACTGCTTTTGGGGAGGCGGTGGAGGGGGAGGAGGAGGAGAGTTTTCGTCTGGGGGAGTTTGGATGATGGTGGCGCGGGGTACGATGACTAATTCTACGGCGCGGCGCAGGTCTTCGGCGTTAACTTCTGTGCGTCCTTCGATGGCGGCGGCGGCTTTGGCGACGCGGACTGCGAATATTTCGGCGCGGTGTCCTTGAACGCCACCCCGGATGGCTTCTTCTACTAGGTAGGCAATTTGTTCGCGTTTAATACTGACATCTTTGAGCCATTCTCTGGCTAGGATGATTTGGGTTTTGAGGTTGTCGGTGTCTTCGCTGTATTGATTGAGAAATTCTTGGGGGGATCGGGAGTAGGATAAAGCTTGTTCTACTGCATAGACTCTTTCTTCTAGTTCGAGTGCTGCGTCGGCTGAAAGTACGATCGCGATGCGATCGAGCAAATGTTCTCTCAGCGGCCCTTCTTCGGGGTTGTAGGTGGCGATAAATAGAGGTTTGCAGGGGTGTTGAAAGCTAATTCCTTCGCGCTCTATTTGGTTGCGTCCTTCGGTTAATACTGTTAGCAATTGGTTGGAAATGTTGTCGTCGAGGAGGTTAATTTCGTCAACATAAAGTACGCCTCGATTTGCTTGGGCCAAGAGTCCGGGTTGAAATACGGTTTGGCCGAATTTTACTGATTGTTCGACATCGACGGAACCTAAGAGTCGGTCTTCGGTGACACCCAAAGGAATTTGAATAAATGGTGTGGGAATTATTTCAGTATTTAAGGAATTAGTATCGGTGGTGTGGGCATCTTGCCCGCCATTTTCTGGTAACAAGCCTGATGCCTGTTCGGCAATAATTTCATTAGGTTCGGCGTTGCAAAAAGAATCTTTAACAATTTCAATGGGTGGCAGTAAGGAGTGCAAGGCGCGGGCCATTACTGATTTTGCTGTACCGCGGCGGCCTGCGATCGCAACTCCTCCCAATCCGGGATCGACTGCTGCTAACAGCAGGGCTAATTTGATTGCTTCTTGCCCGACTACGGCGGTGAGGGGAAAGGCTGTGGTGGAAGGGCTAAGGTTGGCTGCAGGCATAGGATTTTCGGATCTAAAAATTTGAACTTAATGTTTAGCTTACTTCTTGGAGGACTTTAACTTCTTGGGGCAGAATCACGGTAAAAGTTGAGCCGACTCCTATTTCTGATACTAGCTCGATTTTGCCTTGCAGCAGCGAGACGAGCCGCGATACTATTGCTAATCCCAGGCCAGTGCTTTCGGTGGGAAAGAGCTGTTTGCCTGCTTCTCCTGCTTGAAAGAAGGGGTCAAAGATGCGCTTTGTATCTTCGGGGGCGATGCCAATGCCGGTATCTGTAATTGCGATCGCCCAATTTCCTTCTCCAGCAGGGCGGCAACTTAATTCAATGCTACCAGATTCTGTATAGCGAATGGCATTGCTCAACAGGTTGATCAGAATTTGTTGCAGCCGCCCAGAGTCGGAGATTACTTGTGTTGGGCCGCAGTCGCTGGTAACAGCGAGCTTTAATCCTTTAGCATCAGCAATTGGCTGCATTATCTCTAGTACGGTGTTAATTACAGATTGTACATTAGTTCGCTGCAGGTTAAGTTTAATTTTTCCGGCATTGGCACGAGAAAGTTCTAGTGTGTCATTAATCATGCGAAGCAACTGTCTGCCGTTGCGTAATACTCGCTCGATGTGTTCGATGCCGGGGAGGGTATCTTTGATTTCAGATTGCCATTTTTCTTGGCGCAAAAACAGTTCGGAATAACCAATAATTGAGTTGAGAGGAGTTTTGAGTTCGTGAGCTAAATGGTAGACGTTTTCTTGATTGACGCTGACGAGGCGATTGAACTCTTGATTGGTGAGTGTTAACTGAGTTTGGATTTGGTGAAGTTCCCGCATCCTCTGATCGACGTAGCTATTGAAACACTGGGCAATTGCTTCGTCTAGTACGGCATCTATCAGCCGAAAAGCTCTGAATACGTCTGCGACGCTTCCTGCTAGCAATTCGGCTTCTAAGTGGGAGAATATTACTTGACGCAATAAATGGTATTCGCGGGCTACTTCTGCGGCGTCGTAGCCTTGTTCTGCTCTGAGAAATCCGTGATCTAAACTGGCTTCAATTATTAGTTTTATTTCGCTGTTTTGATATTGGGAAAGCACTGTGACCATCGCCGCCAGCAGGTGAGGTATGTGATTTTCGATTGCTGAGTGCGGTAAGGCGTCAGCGGTTTCAATTTTCCGATCCTGACGAACTGCTTCAATCCAGTTTTTGACGATAGTATCGGTTTTGTCGGCGAGCACTTGGCTGTAGTCCATGATGTCTGCGTGGGGGTTGAGTTTGGCAGAGATTGCCTATGCTTCATTGTAGTTGAGGGATCGCCCGATCGCCATACCAAACTTCTGGCGATCGCGACCCTGCCAAAAGAAGTAGTTTTGAGGTGATTTTTTCCCTGTGCCGGATCTCTCTCTAGGGGTCGATCCCAGCGTGTTGCTACGATAATCAGCCCTTCAACCTATTGACAGAAGAGCCATAAAGTAGTACATTGCCTCACACTAATAGTTTTTAATTTTAAGTATTAAATTGTTCAGGGGAATAAATGGAAAACGTACAAGCTGTGATTGCTGCAACAACATTTATATGTGTAATTTTCTTAATAATTACAGAATGGATACACCTAACAGTTGCGGCATTTCTGGGAGCAGTGATTCTGGTGTTTACCCACGTGATGACGTTAAACAACGCGATCGAATATATCGGTCGGAGTCACGCCACGCTGGGCTTATTCTTCGGAGTCATGGTAATGGTGAGAGCCTTTGAGCCTACCAAAGTATTTGAATACTTGGCAACTCAAATTGTGCTTTTGGCTAAAGGCAAAGGCAAAAATCTCTTGCTGGGTGTTGTCGCGATTACTACGCCAATTTGTGCAGTTTTGCCCAATGCCACGACAGTCATGCTGCTAGCACCATTAATTCCGCCAATGGCAGAAGAAGTAGGTGTAGATTTTGTGCCGTTACTGATTTTAATGGTATTTGTGGCTAACAGTTCGGGACTGCTGACAATCGTGGGCGATCCGGCGACATTCATTGTCGGCGATGCTATTAACATGAGCTTTGCAGATTACCTGCTAAAGTTAAGTTTGGGCGGGGCGATCGCAGTAGGAGTGATAGTAGTTATGTTGCCTTGGCTGTTCCGCGAAATTTGGCACAAGAACTTAGACGATTTGGAACATTTGCCCCACCCGAAAATCAATCACCCGCGAGTTTTAGTAGTAGGCGGCTTAATTATAGCTTTCGTGCTGACTTTTTTTGTAATAGGAGAGTCTCTGCCCGTGCCTATTTCACCGGCAGCCGTTGCTTTGTTGGGGGCTGCTTTGGCAATGCTTTTAGCTCACCATTCCCAAATTGATTCTGTTAATAATATTTTGCGTGATTTAGATTGGAGCACGCTGCTATTTTTTATGTCTATCTTTGTGCTGATTGGCGGTTTGGAAAAAACCGGAGTCATCGCCAGTATATCTGGAATATTAGCAGTGATTTTAGGTAAGAATATTTTTCTGGGATCTTTAGTTTTGTTATTTTTTGTGGGTTTGATGTCCAGTGTGGTGCCAAATATTCCGCTGGTAGTGGCGATGGTGCCGCTGCTAAAACAGTATGTTGTCAATGTCGGGCTTGCACCGGCAGAAGTGCTGGCGCCGGATTTTGCAGGGCAGTTTCCACCTGCTGTGCTGCCGCTGTTTTATGCGATGATGTATGGAGCAACTTTAGGCGGAAATGGCACTTTGGTAGGAGCTTCTTCTAATATAGTGGCGGCGGGAATTTCTGAACAGCACGGACGCCGGATTTCTTTTCAAACTTTTCTGCGTTACGGGCTTCCTGTGATGGCGGTGCAATTGGTGGCTGCGGCTGTTTATGTAACTATTCGGTTTCTGATTTAAAGAAGTCATTAGTCATTAGTCATTAGTTATTAGTCATTAGTTATTAGTTATTAGTTATTAGTCAGTTGTCAGTTGTCAGTTGTCAGTTGTCAGTTGTCAGTTGTCAGTTGTCAGTCAACAGTTAACAGTCAACAGTTAACAGTCAACAGTCAACAGTCAACAGTTAACAGTAATCTAAACTCCATCCAATTCTAAGGGGAAAATTACAGTGAAGGAGGTGCCAACTCCTACTTCAGAAACTAATTCGATTTTACCTTGCAAGAGGTTGACTAATCGAGCGACAATTGCTAGCCCTAAGCCGGTACTGTCAGGCATCACAGAACCCAGGGAGTTGTTGGCCCGAACAAATGGCTGAAAAATCCGATCGCAGTCTTCTGAAGCAATGCCAATGCCTGTATCGGTGATGCAGATACTCCAATGTTGGTCTGGCAATAATTCGGTTTTTATGGTAATATTACCAGCTTGAGTGTAGCGAATGGCGTTGCTCACCAAGTTGGTGATAATTTGCTGCAAGCGCAAGTAATCTGTCATAACTTGATCGAGAACTGGATCGCACTCAAGGGCGATCTCTAAATTTTTGGCTTTCGCCAAAGGCTCGATTATTTCGACAACAGTGCCGAGCGCCGATCGCACATTTGTAGCACTTAGCTGCAAATTTATGCGTCCCGTGTCGTACCGCGAGATTTCGAGAGTATCGTTAATTAATCTAAGTAATAGTCTGCCGTTGTTGAGGACTTTATCAATATGTGCCAAATTGGGAGCCGAATCTTTAACTCTAGGATTGTTTATTTGGCGCAAAAACAATTGTGAGTAGCCAATAATAGAGGTGAGGGGGGTTTTCAATTCGTGAGCTAAGTGAGATATATTCTCTTGACTGGCGCGAAGTAAGCGACTCAGCTCTTGATTTGTAAGTTGCAATTGGTTTTGCAACTCCTGTAGTTCTTGGAATCTTGCCTGGGTATAGGTTTTGAAACAGTCAGCAATTGCTTCGTCGAGGGCAGTGTCAATTAAGCGATAAGCTCGGTTCACTTCAGCGGCTGAGCCTTTTAGCAATTCTGGCTCTAAAGCATCGAAAATTACCCTCCGCAGCAAGCGGTATTCCCGCGCAATTTCTTGGGCATCGTAGCCTTGCCCGGCCCTGACAGTCCCGTGGTCTAAACTTTCTTGTATGACTGTCCGAAGGTCGCTGTCTTCTGATTCGGACAGCATAGTTACCAGCGCATGCAGTACGATGGGAAGGCTGTCGCGCACGGAATCGTAGGGGAGTTGCTTGGCGGTGCCGATTTCCTCGTCGCTCCGAACAGCTTCGATCCAGTTTTCGGTAATTATATCAATTTTATCTTGTAGCGCTTGGCTAAAATCTATCATGGCTTTTATATAAATCAAGTAAGCGATCGTAATTTTATATTTCTAGATTACTTTAATCATTAGCTTTTTGAATTTTCTCTCAACTTTTGGCCTCTGTCGCACTCAAATAGCTACTCCCCAAGACCTATTGACAATATAATACGCTCGTGCTAGCTTAAGTTAAATTGGCTTAAAACGTCAAGCCTAATCCAGCGCTGCGGAATCAAACCAAGCGTGTGGCTGGAGCGGAGGAACCAATTTTCGGGGCGAATCTCTACAGAATTAAAAAGCAAAGTTAAAAAGTGCCAAATTAGAGTGTAATTTTTGATTTTGAAATCTAAGGAGAAGGACATCTCTCAGTCCTAGCCCGTCAGCTAACTTCGCAGGCATTGAGAAGAGACTGAAAAGCCAAATGTTCTGAAAAAGATTGTTTGGCTTCGTCAGTGTCTCAGGTTGGTATTGTTCAAGATTCTTGTACCTGCCCTGACTCTGAAGGAGATAGAAATGTTCATACAGCTTAATTTATCTGCGATCGCACTTGCAGGAGTTGCAACGTGGAAGCGTGTAAAACCCGTTGTCATCCGAGATGCAGTTTTGTTACCTGCTGCGGGTTTTTTGGGAATTATTGGCTTGTGGTGGATTGTTGCCAGCTTCAACAGCGATTTGATTCCCACTCCCTATCAGGCGTTAATCGCTAATTTAGATTACATATTCCATCCATTTTATCAGCGCGGGCCTGGAGATTTAGGCATTGGCTGGCTGCTGCTAGCGAGTTTGCGACGGGTGTTGGTGGGATTTTTCCTGGGTGCAGCAGTGGCGATTCCCGTGGGATTTCTGATCGGGATGTCGAAACCGGCAATGATGGCGCTCAATCCGCTGATTCAAATCTTCAAACCGGTGTCCCCGCTAGCTTGGCTGCCCATAGCTTTATCGATTTTTAATTTAGCAGAGCCGTCGGCAATTTTTGTCATATTCATCACGTCTTTGTGGCCGACAATTATCAACACAGCTTTGGGAGTTTCTAGCGTTTCCAAGGATTATCTGGATGTGGCGCAAGTGTTGGAGATGCCGCGCTGGAGGCGGATTACCAAAATAATTTGGCCGGCGAGTTTGCCCTACATTTTTACAGGTTTGCGGATTAGTTTGGGGATTGCTTGGCTGGTGATTGTGGCGGTGGAAATGCTGACAGGCGGTGTGGGAATTGGCTTTTTTGTCTGGGATGAGTGGAGCCGTTTGAACCTGAGTTCGGTATTTTTAGCGGTGTTTGTAATTGGCATAACTGGATTGTTGCTCGATGCTGCTGTTGACAAAATTCAGGAATTAGTAACGCATCGAGCAGTCAGCAGTCATTAGTCATTAGTCATTAGTCATTAGTCAGCAGCGAACAGTTAACTATCAAGTGTCAACTGTAAGGTGCGTCGCTCATGGATGGTCGATTTTTGTTTGTGATGGTTGGTGGCGACGCACCCTACAACTACAACTTCAAATCTAAAATCTAAAATCTAAAATCTAAAATTGTATGAGTGACAAGTTTTCCAATGAATGGAAGCGCCGCGAGTTTTTGCAAGGGATGGGAATGGCGGCGGCGGGAATGGCTTTATCTGGTTGTGCAATTAGCGCGGATCGATCGGCAAAAGGACTCACAGAAGAAGCCTTAGCCGTAAAGCCAGTTGTCGATTCCCGAACCTTAGAAAAACCAGATTTAACCGTAGGATACGTGCCGGTTAACGATTGTGCACCATTTGCGATCGCCTGGAAAAAAGGCTTTTTCCGCAAATACGGTTTAAACGTCCAACTCAACCGCGAAGCAAGCTGGGCAACCTCCCGCGACGGCGTAATCTTCGGCCGCCTCGACGCCTCCCCAGTCGTATCCGGCGCCGTCACAAACGCCCGAGTTGGCGCTGAAGGAGCGCGGCACGCACCCCTGTGCGCGGCAATGACAATTCACCGCCACGGCAACGCCATGACGATGAACAAAGCTATGTGGGATTCCGGTTTGCGCCCGTGGCACGAATACAACGGAAATTTGGAAGAATTTGGCAAACAATTTCGCGCTTTTTTTGACAGCCAGCCCTCGGAAAACAGGGTTTGGGCAGTGGTTCTGAGTTCTGCGATTTACGAATACTTTGTCCGCTACATATCGGCGGCTGCCGGTGTCGATCCGTTCAAAGAATTTCGGGTAATTATTGTGCCGCCGCCGCAGATGGTAACTAATATCAGGATTGGCGCCATGCAGGCTTATATGGTGGCAGAACCTTGGAATACGCGGGCAATTCAAGGCAATTTGGGAGTGGGTTTTACCTTCGTGCAAGGCAAGGAAGTTTGGCTGGGACATCCCGATCGCCTTTTGGGAGTAATGGAATCATTCATTGAGGAAAATCCGAAGACTTATTACTCGCTGGTTAAGGCAATGGTGGAAGCTTGTCAGTATTGCAGCAAGCCGGAAAATCGCAGTGAAATATCGGCGCTGCTAACTGAGCGATCGTTTACGGGGGCGAAACCGAAAAAAGGGGCGATCGACAAATTTACGCGGCCGGCAATTGTTGGCGACTACAACTATGGAGGGTTTGACGAAAAAGACCGCACCATACAATCGGAAGATGCAACTATTTTCTATGACATTCCTAAGAATTTGCCTCAAATACCCGGAAATCATTCAACATTTATGTGGCAGTCTCAGAGTATTTGGTTGATGACTCAAGCCGCTCGCTGGGGACAGATTAAAGGAGTTCCAAAAAATGCTGAGGAATTAGCTAAAAAAGCTTGGAGAACCGACCTTTACCGCAAGATTGTTGCCGAAATGGGGATCGATTGTCCGAAGGAGGATTACCAAGTGGAACCTGCAGAACTTTTCATTGATAAAAAGGCATTTGATCCCAGCGATCCGGTGGGTTATTTGAATAGTTTTGAAATTCGAGCAAACCGCCCTCAGTCTTTTTTTCAGTCTTAATGTTTGAGATGTTGCGCTTTTCCTAATGTCCCGCCAGGGAATTTATTCCCTGGCTAATAGCTAAAGTCGGTTGAAACCGACTGCCCAATTTGAGGATTTAGGCAATAGCCAGAAAAGTCAATTAACACTTTACTATTTTTGAGGAGAATACCGTGAGTCAATACACTTCTACTTCTATCGAAGCCAGCAACCAAGTCAAGAAGCAGCCTGAATTTCTGGAAATTAACAATTTGTTCAAGTCGTATAAAAATGCGGACGGTAGCGAATTTAGCGTTTTGGACAATATCAATTTAAGTATTGGAGAAAACGAATTTATTTCGGTAATCGGTCACTCTGGGTGTGGCAAATCAACGCTGCTAAAAATAGTGGCTGGTTTGGAAAAACAGAGCAGGGGAATGGTGACACTGGAAGGAAAAGAAATTCGCAAACCTGGAGCCGATCGCATGATGGTATTTCAGCACTACGGATTGCTGCCTTGGCTGACGGTGCGGGAAAATATTCGGCTGGCAGTTGATGAAGTTTTGCAAAGTCTTAGCCGCCCGGAGAAGATTAGTCTTGTCAACGAACATCTAGCAATGGTAAACTTAACGGCAGCAGCCGATAAATATCCAGACGAAATTTCAGGGGGCATGAAACAGCGGGTTGGGATTGCGCGAGCTTTGGCGATTCGACCGAAAATGTTATTAATGGACGAACCGTTTGGAGCGCTGGATGCTCTGACTCGCGGCAAGTTGCAGAAACAGGTGCTGGACATCTGGGAAAATCACAGACAAGCTGCAATGATGATTACTCACGATGTGGATGAAGCTATCTATATGTCCGATCGCATTGTACTGATGACAAACGGCCCGGCTGCGACGATAGGTGAAATTTTGTCAGTGCCGTTTGCGCGCCCGCGCGATCGCCAAGAGTTGCGGGAATCCCAGGAGTATTACGAACTCCGCAACTATGCTTTGAATTTTCTCGATCGCTATTTTACCCAAGACGAATAACGCCCGACGGACAGACCAAACAATTCACTTAAGAGAGGTCAAGCCTGTGAATCTCAAAACAATGTTAGCGCGTTTTGAAAGTGCATTGGGATATCAAAACTTAGCAGAAGAAATGGTGTTGCTGCCGGAGCCACAAGCGCAAGGTTCTAAGAAATCAAAAGTTACAAAACAGGCAAAAAGTATCAATTTTATTGTCGGTTACAACAGTTCTCCCAAAAGCCAAACAGCTCTGGACATTACCCTTTGGATGGCGCATCAAACTCGTTTAGTAACAACTAAAGAAGTCACGGTTCAAGTTGTCTACGTGATCGACGAAGCGCCCAAAAGTTACGGAGAAGATACTTGCAAAGTTGCTGTGGGAAATGCCTTGGCTGCCAAGCCGAAAGTGTCGGAGTTAGAGGAAGCATTTGCCCTTAACTGTGCAGCGCCTGCGATCGCTTTACCTCAAACCGAAATCCCATCAATATCCCAGGGAAAAAGTTGGATAGATCCGCCTGATTTGAGAGCAGTTTTTGGTCAAAATAATGAGTACGAGGTAGCAGATAAGTTGCTGTGGCAAGCGCGCTGTTTGGCTGAGGAATGGCGCGGTTTATTCAAAGCTCATTTACGCATCGGGCGGGTTGCTACAGAACTGAGAAATGTGGTTGAATTAGAATCAGCAAATTTACTGTTCTTGGGCTGTGATTCTGGCAACCATCGGCTGGTTAGGGAACTAGGCAATAATTTTCCGTGCTGCGTGCTCGGGATTCCTTCGGCACTCAGCTATCAGATGGATTTTGGGCCTGAAGAAAGTTTGAGCAAGTTGCAGTTGGCGACAACTATACCTGCACATTAAACTTGTTCAGCAGTTACGCAAAACTTCTATATGTAAGGTGTGCACTGCACACCCTACCGCTATAATTCAATACGGTTCAGTTAAGCTCGATCCCCCCTAGCCAAGGGCGGGCACGGGGGCACCGCCCCTACAAGGGGGGGACAAGAAATTACTCTTGCGTCCCCCTTCTTAAGGGGGATGTAGGGGGATCTCCGAGGAATAAATAGTTTTAACCCAAGCGTATTGCGCTATAATTCGCGCGCCAAACCTTTTTTTACCTTAGTCCTATCTCGATGAAAAATTAAAAATAGTTTCCTTGATGGAAGTCCCAATTACGAGACAATTGGGGCTTTTTTTGATTGTTGATCTTTTTAAAATTACAGTCAAATAAAATTCTCGGCACTTATCTGATCGTAGATAATTCGTTAACTAATTTTATCTTTCCTCGGCACACAGAGCGCAGCAGGCGATCGATCGAGCGTTTGTCTTCCTCAGTCAGATTTTCGTCAAAAATAGCAGCCATCAAACCGTACCTATCCGCTAGAGTAATGTAGCCATTTTGATTCACTTCGGCAAACAGCTCGCCCAAAGCAGATGGAATCAGGTGGACAGGAGTTTGCATAGTAATTGACTCTCTACTCGACGATCGCGCGATCGGGCGTTTTTGCAACAACAAAAGGCGATCGCACTATAAAAATTTATAGCTGTATAGCCTTTAAAGGTGTGACAATAAACAGCAAAATTTGTGAAGTAAATCACCTTTAAAGTTGGCGAATTATGATATAGCTTGCAGGTGCGTTTTAGGGAAGAGCGAGCAACTGCAAACTTAATGTTTTCTAAAGATTGAAAATCGGCACTTCCTCCACAGGTTCAGCTAACTCAAACTTAAACACCCGCGAATAGAAATAGAATTCGCCGTCAAGAGTTCTTTTGATATTTTCAGCGCGGCGAAAACCGTGGTGTTCCCCTTCATAAGCAACATAAGCAACCGGCAAACCTTTAGCTTTCAATATCTCTACCATCATTTCCGCTTGATTGGGCGGAACCACTTTATCTTCTAATCCTTGAAAGAAGATAACGGGACAAGATAAACGTTCGGCGGAATGAATCGGCGAACGAGCTACATACAAATCTTTTCTTTCAGGATAAGGCCCGATTAATCCATCCAGATAGCGGGCTTCAAACTTGTGAGTATCCGTTGCCAAAGCTTCCAAATCGCTAACTCCATAATAGCTCGCACCGGCCTTAAATACATCGCGGAAAGTAAGAGCGCACAGCGTAGTGTACCCCCCTGCGCTGCCTCCGGCGATCGCCATTCTTTCGCCATCAACTAAACCTTTTTGAGCTAAATATTTAGCACCGTTAGCGCAGTCGTCAACATCGACAATTCCCCAACTATCTTGCAGTCTTTTTCTGTATTCTCGACCGTAACCAGTGCTGCCGCCGTAATTAACATCGAGCACGGCAAAACCGCGACTCGTCCAATATTGAATTTTCAAATTCATGCTGCTAGAAGTAGCAGCAGTTGGGCCGCCGTGACTTTTCACAACTAACGGCGGTTTTTCACCCGCAGGCGCTGCGAAATCTTGATTTTTCGGGGGATAGAAGAAACCGAAAGCAGTCAAATTGTTTTCCGTGGGGAATTCAATCGGTTCCGGTACAGAAAGATAACCAGAATTGATGCTTAAATTGCTCGATTTCCGCAAGATTTCTAGTTGACTTGTTGCTAAATTCAGTTGTACAATAGCACTAGATTCAGTCGGCGAACCTGCCAAAAAAACAACTGTTTCTCCCCGCCCTTTGATCGACGAAATATCAGTGTAAGGCGTTTCAATTGTTGTCAACTGCTTAGTCGTTAAATCAAGACTCGCTAAATACCACAGGCCTTGCTGAGTGTAGGTGCAAATAATTTTGCTTTCCGAGACAACGGCATAAGTAGACATTCCAAAAACCCACTGGGGAAGTCCGAATTCAGCCGCCATTTCGCACAAGCTGGTTTCTATCTCTGCTTCCCCCCTTACCAAGGGGGGATTGAGGGGGGTTCTAGATTGCCAGCGGTAGAAATTCCACCAGTTCGACTTGTCAGAAACAAAATACAAAACTCCATCGGGCGACCATTCCGGTTGAAAAATCGACTCATCAACCCCGCCAGCAACCAAGTATTTTTCACCTAAAGAACCGTCAGCATTAATTTCTGCTACCCACAATTCTGTGCCATCCCACGGCATATTTGGATGGTTCCAACAAATCCAGGAAAGTAGAGAACCGTCTGGACTTAAACGAGGGGAAGCATAAAAATCATTGCCCTGAGTTAAGATTTGAATATCTTCGCCGTTATCTAAATTAATGCTAACAATAGTATTGACAGGTTCGCCCTCACCTGCATAGTCTTCGCGCACGCAAATCAGGCGATTTCTCTGCTTGTCAACTATCGCATCTGCATAGCGATAATTAGCAGCAGGTGTCAGAGGTTGGGGTTGAGAATCTAATGCTTGAGAGTAAATACGTTGGTCGGCAAAATGAGAAAAATAGACAACACCGCCAGCCACTGCAAAGGAAGCGCCGCCGTATTCGTGAACGCGAGTGCGAACATTAAAAGGATGCGGTGTCACGTCGCTGATTTTACCGTCAGGAGTGCGCCGCACGAGGACGCTTCTTCCCGCTTCCGAAGGTCTTCCCTCAACCCAGTAAATATCATCGCCGTCAATAGCAATTTGTCCGAGTCCGACAGTTCCAGAAACAATTAAATCGGAAGAAATAGGTGATTTCCAAGACCCGTAAGGTGATACTGTATTCATATAGTTGAGGCAGTTGTGTTTCTAGAACAAAAAAATTAATATTTGTACTTTACACTAATTCAGTCACTGGGGAAGCAAAATGTCCAAAAAACTCGTACTAATGGATCACGACGGTGCAGTTGACGACTATCTCTCAGTCGTGTTGCTGATGACAATGGAGGAAGTCGAAACTCTGGGAGTAATTGTAACTCCTGCGGACTGCTACATTCAACCGGCCGTGAGTGCAACGCGCAAAATCCTTGATTTGATGGGGCGTTCAGAAGTTCCGGTGGCGGCGAGTACGGTACGGGGACTGAATCCATTTCCGGTGTTATTTAGGCGAGATTCCTTTGCAGTCGATCGACTTCCCATTCTAAATGAAAAAGGAACCATTGACACGCCGTTAATATCAGAACCCGGACAAAACTTTATGGTACGAGTTTTGCGAGATGCAGCCGTACCAGTCACATTAATGGTAACGGGGCCGTTAACAACAGTAGCGCAAGCTTTAGATATCGCGCCAGAAATTGAAAGCAAAATTCAAGAAATTGTCTGGATGGGAGGCGCCCTCAATGTTATGGGCAATGTTAGCAAAGATATGGAACCCGGACAAGATATGTCGGCGGAATGGAATGCTTACTGGGACCCGATAGCAATCGATAGAATTTGGCAAACACAAATTCCCGTTGTCATGTGTCCTTTAGATATCACGAATAATGTACCGCTGACTGTAGAATTTTCCAATCTCTTAGCAAAACAGCGCAAATATCCAATTTCCGACTTAGCAGGACAGTGTTATGCCCTAGCAATATCTCAAGATTACTATTTTTGGGACATTTTGGCAACCGCTTATTTAGCGCATCCCGAATTTTACCAACTGCGAGAATGGGAAACAGAAATTATTACCGAAGGCATCAGCCAAGGACGCACACAAGTTAAAATAGGAGGGCGAAAAATTCAAGCAATGGATAAAGTAGACACAGCCCAATTTTACAAATACATATTACAACAGTGGGCGAAGTAAAAATCACAATATCTGCTAGAACTGAGCAAAATATCCGTACAAAACCCGCCCCGACACAAATATTCACATTTTCTTCTCTTCCCTCTCTTCCTCTGCGCCCTCTGCGCCCTCTGCGGTAAAAAAAAACTCATCTCAAAAATGCTGCCAATTATATCAATTCTCCCCTTAGCCCAAACCCCTCCCGCACCTCAAGAAATCCTCCAAATCCAAGAAGTGCGACCCCTCCCCGGACAGTTAGACAACATACCAGTATTTAACAGCAACAGCCCCGAATTAGTGCTGCAAGAAGGAATTTTGCTTTCGACATTTCCCCC
>NZ_JAUBTT010000025.1:0-26917 GCF_036705125.1 Microcoleus sp. B7-D4 | reverse complement strand
GACAACATACCAGTATTTAACAGCAACAGCCCCGAATTAGTGCTGCAAGAAGGAATTTTGCTTTCGACATTTCCCCCAGATGGTAAAAGATTTCCGGCCGCACATTTAAACTTTCCGTTTCAAGGACGTTTCGACATATTTGCCCACCACATAGCCCGCGCACCTTCCCCCGAAGATTTGCGAACATTGTATCAAGGAGTAATTGTTTACAATCCGGGCAATAAACCTGTAAAATTAGATATATTGCAAGCTGCGAGTTATCTCAGCCAACCCGATGCACCTTTCATTGAATTGCCGCCGCAAGTCGATAATTCAAACAGTAATATTTACGCAGGGCCGGGAAGTCGCGCTGTGAATGATATTCTCAGAGGAAGGAGACAGTCTGACTTTGAGCCGCAGTTAATTATTCCACCGGGAAAAAGCCAATTGTTGATGAATCATGCGATACCGGTGCGGGGATTGGTACCGCCGCTAAACGGTCGATCGACCTTGATGCGGTTGCGGAGCGATGGTATAGTCTATGTTGCCAGTCTGGCGATGTTTGCCCGAGTTGATGCACAGGGAAACGGACAGGGAAACGAGCGATCGCCCAATATAGTAGAATGGCAAAACTTATTAGACAATGGTAATATAGCCGGGCCGCGCGATCGAACTCCCACACCGCCGGAAATCACCGAAGGTCAAGTAATTTACGGCCGAGTTGCCGGTGTAGCATTAGGTTCAGAATGGCGAGCACTTCTCTCAGACAACCCCGCCACATCAAACCTAGCAATTCCCCAACCCGGAACAGCATTTTCCTACCCATTAAGCAGCCTCCCGCGCGGAATGCTGGGTACAAATCAAGTGCAAAGTGCGAGAATGCTAGTCCGCTACCCAGATACAGCATACCGCGCCCACGGCAATTACGGAATTCAATACAGTCTCAGCTTGCCGCTGTACAATTCTACCAGCAAAAATCAAACTGTAACTGTCGCGATTCAAACTCCAATTAAAACAGACAAATTAACTTCAGGAGGACTTACTTTTTTAGAACCTCCGGCACCTCAAACTTTTTTTAGGGGAACTGTCAGAGTGCGTTATACTGATGACAATAAAGTGCCTCAAACTCGGTACGTGCATTTAGTGCAGCGGCGGGGACAGCAGGGGGAACCTTTGGTAAAACTAGAGATGAAATCGGGAGAAAAGCGACTTGTAGATGTAGATTTTATTTATCCGCCCGATGCGTCGCCGCCGCAAGTTTTGACAGTGAAAACCCATTAAATTTGATCTGCTGCTACGGGTAGGCACAGGCCTACAAATACAATACGCACTTAACCAGATTTGATATTAGTTTCGCGTTGGGCTGCCTTGGTTTGTGTCTAGTCGGTATCGGCAAAAAAAAGATGAACTTCTCTAAAAAATTCTGGATAGTTGCTTGTTTTGTGTACGTTTTAATTCTTCTCAGTATTATGCTTTTAGCAGGTACGGGGAAATTAGTCAACTTTCCTCTAGCTCATCCGCCTTATGACAAACTCGGCCACTTTATTTTGTACGGAATAGCATCTTTTTTGTGCCATAGAGCAAGTGGCAAAAAAAATATGAATTTGTTTAATTATTCAATTCCTTTCGGGCCCGCAATTTTTACTATTTTCACTGCTGCGGAAGAAATGCTGCAAGCGATTTTACCCAATCGTACTGCTAGTATTGAAGATTTTTTATTTAGTTTTGGCGGGATTGCAATTTTTTATTGGATTGGAGAAGTTTGGGATAGAAAAAAAGGGCATTGATGATATAGAAGGCAGAAGGCAGAAGGCAGAAGGCAGAAGGAAGTTCGGCAACGGATTCTGTAACGGATGTAACGGATGTCAGGAAGAAGGAAGTTCGGCAACGGATTCTGTAACGGATGTAACGGATGTCAGGAAGAAGGAAAAAGGAAGTTTGTAGGGTGTGCAATGCACATCAGTTGACGAGTGTCAGCAAATTTTTTTACTGGTGACTCTGCCCGCACGGGTCAAGAGATATGTGCAGCATAAACGGGAGCAACTGTCAATAGGCTGGCTGCTGCTGTCGCAGTTAAAAATTGATTTTTTTTGAACTTGTTTAAGATTAGCAATTAACCGGGATTTCCCATCTCGACAATGTGTTTGAGAGCGTTTAATCACTCTCTTCCAAAAAGGTTTGTACTCGACCGTTTGGTCTCAAAACAACTCGAATTTTTGGGTTTTTTCCATTAGAAACTGCAGAAACAAACGGCTCGCCGGCTAATGGCATATTAATTTGCTCGATATAATCTGCTGCTGCTTTTCCCATCGGCACAATACTTTGAACTGACCCATTTTCATCGATCAGCACGCTGTATTCCAAAGTTTGTTCCATTCCTTCAGGAGGCTTCCAGCGTTCCTCAAAGTAAGTTCTAGCTTCTGAAACTTGAGGAATGGTATCAAATAAAGTGTGGTTTTTTTTGCTAGCCGCCACCTGGTTGTTATCCTCAGACTCCGCAGGCGGTTGAGCGTCCTCAAGGGCTGGGAGTTCGGTACTGGCGGGGGGGACAATCGGCTCGATGGGGCGGGGGAAGGGTTGCGGCGGGGGAACGGGAAATCGGGAAGCAGACAGGGAGGGCGGCAGGGGGGGCGGTACGGCGGGAGCTAGTCTCGGCGGTAATGGGGGCAGCACGTAGGGTACTGGTGCGGGTGCTTGGGGGCGGCCCTGGGGCGGTTCTTCGGGGGCGGGAATAGTGATTGTTGACCCTTGAGGGAATGCTGGGGCGCTCTGTGGGGCGCTGGCTGCGCGGCCGTTGGGGGGAAATAGCAGGGGTGGCTGCTGGATGGGGCTGGGTTTGTTGGTGGGGGGAGTTGGCGCGAGGGCGATGGGGGGCAAGCTGGGGCTGGGGGAGGCGGCGGTGTTGATGGGCGGGGGCGGCAGCGGTGGTAAACCGGGTGTGGCTGCGGGTGTTGGTGCTGGGGGTGTCGGTAGGGCGGGAACTGGACTGGGGGAAACGCCGGCAGCTAACTGGGGGTTTCCGGGAGCGGTGCTCAATTGTGGATTGGCGGGGGCTGTGGCGGGGGCTGTGGCGGTTTGCGGGGATGTGGCGGTTCGATCGAGCATTTTGATGATTCCAGTCGTCAGGCCCGCGCTGGCGACCAGCATTGCTGCCACCTTGAGCCAGGGTGAGGACAGCGGCCGTTGGGACTCGCGGTTGAGGTTGGGAAGCGCCATCACTTCGGCGGCGCAGTCATCTAGCGCTGTGGCCAAGTCAAACAGTTGCAGGGTGCTCAAGGGAACTACTGGCCCGGATTCTGCGGCGCTCAAAGAGCCTAAAAACAAGTTGTGGGCGAGCAAGCCGCGGGGCTCTAAGCGGGGGGGAACCGGAAGGTAGGCTGTGTTTGGGGCGGAGGTTGCTAGTTCGGAAGTGTGGACGGATCGATCGAATATAACGGCATTACGTGCGACTTCTGGCGAGTCTGAACCCGCAGGGATACGGCCGGTTTGAGAGTTGAGGTTGCTTTCCCAATCGCGGGATTCGCCGAGCAAGTTTTGGACGTAGTTGCTGACAGCTTCGTGGAGGGTTTCGAGTTGAATTCGATCGCCCCTGAGAGTAACGTGTTCGGTATCTGGCAGCCTGGGGTCGTCGAGTCGCAGCTCGAAACTTAAAGATTTAAACACCGGTTGGCCCGCCCAGCGAGATAGAGGCGAACTTTTGGCTGTAATTTCCAGCGTGCAAGTGGGGGGCGTGTACCGTTTGAGAACCATAGCGAAGAAGGAAGAAGGAAGAGGGAAGAAGGAAGAAGGAAGAGGGAATAACTATGTTTTATCTGATATTTTGCAGCATTCTTAACAAGCTTTTTTAGCAACAGGCAAGATGCCTGTTCCACAACAAATAAATTTTTTGGTGGAACAGGCATCTTGCCTGTTCCGGATCTTTGTCATTCTCGTTCCCATTATGCTTAGCTTAATTTTTAGCGCGGTCTAGAAGTGCCAGCCAGAGGCGGCGGTGCCCGCCGGGACTGCTGTAAAACAGCAAATCGATCAGGAGTTTGAGGGCCAAATCACTCAGTTCTCGGGCCGATAAGTTTTCTGCATCTTCCATGCGCGAGCCATAAGTGTTGCTGAACCTGTCAATATAATCTCCCAACAAAGCGATTGTGTGAGGTTCGCGGTTTTGCTCTGCCATTTGTTCGAGCAAAGCAACAGCGCGGCGGATTAAAGCTTGGTGCTGTTTTGCCAAATGACAGCTTATCAAAACGAGCGATCGAGCTTCCTCCACATCTAGTTTTTTGCGCCCTCCGTGGCCTTTCCGCAGCGGGTTAGATTGGCGCAGCCGCCACAAAGCTACCCGATCGGCTACCATTGGCTCTAAATTCAGTTCGGCTGCTACCTTGAGCATCGCCTCTGAGCCTATTTCTGCCAGTGCTTCTAGGGCTAACAGCACTAAATCCAGTTGGGCTTTAATGTTGTCCAACTGGGTAGGTTCTGGTGCTTTTTGGGTCAATTCTTCCCAGTTGGGAGATGGGCCCCTTTCGTTTGTGGGAGCGGAGGACTTTACGGTCGAGCGCATGGCTTCAGCACGGGAAATTAAGACTGGTTGAGGCTGGATATCAAACAGTATGCCGTGATTCAAGCTTTGCGGCCTGTGGGCAACAGCACATCTGTTAATTTGTCTCCATAGCTCGTTGCTTTGATTCCGGCAATCCTAACTGCTGGACGGAGTTGCGGGTTAAAAGTTGCGGCTTCAAGTTCGATCGATCGCAATCCGCAAAACCCAGAGATTTTTACTTTTAACCATCCTACCCCGCAGAGTGACCGAAATCAAATCAGTGCTTTGAAACTATCGGGACTTATATCAATGCAAAGATCCTAGCGCTCTCGAATGCTACTTATAGTCTGTCGCTACTTATAGTCTGTCAGATTATAGTTGTGATTGCTTCATCTGGCGCAATCTATGGATATTACGGAGCAATTTGGTAAAAAAGTTAGACATTTCCGAAAGCTCAGAAATCTTTCCCAAGATCAGCTTGCAGAACTATCTGAATTACATCGCACCTATATTGGTTCAGTTGAACGAGGTGAAAGGAATATAACGCTACTTAATGCCAGCAAAATAGCCAAGGCATTATCCGTTAGTCTAGCTGAACTGGTAACTGCTGATGACTGAAAGAAGACTAGAGCAAATTTTAGCAAGATACCAAAACTCATTTACCGAAAAAATTTATGCAGAAGAGAATGAAGAACACGATATCTTAATGGATGTGTTTGGTATTTCTCCAATAATAAAAAAAGAAAATAGGCAATATTGGAAGAGTTAGGTATGTGTTGGCAATTGTTAGTTACTGAAACGTGTAAAACATATTGCAGTAGCTTTCAGCCAGCATTTAAAGTTGGAAGCGATGAGCCGTGCGATCTGATTGTTGATGGGTACGCAATAGATACAAAATATCGTATTGGCTCAGGAGATTCGGGAACACTGAAAAAGTTCAAATCTTATGGCCCACTACTTCGTACTTATAATTACGAACCCGTATTTTTAATACTTAGACAAGATAATTTGCCCGCAGCTATTACAGCGTGCCAAGTAGGGACTTGGAAAGTTTATACTGGGGAGGATTCGTTTGAGTTCATAAAAACAATAAGCGGGTTTGATTTAAAGTCATTTCTTATTGAAAAAGTGGGAGAATTCCCTGTATACCGCTGAAACTATCAAGGCGCTTGTTGATAATCTCTATGTAGTCAGGTACTATTTCAATGCCAACATACCTAATGCCAAATTCTTGCGCCGCCAGCAATGTAGTTCCAGATCCTGCGAAAGGATCGATTAGAAGAGAATTTTCCAAACGCGGTACAAATATTTCGACCAGCTTTCTCATTAGAGCGATTGGTTTAACTGTGCAATGGACGTTAAACTCCTCGGTTTTCTCACGCTGTATACCTTCTAAAATATTTGACTGAAAACCACCGAACTGATCTTTAGTATAAAATAGACCAGTACCATACTCCTGTAGAGTTTCCAAGTAATTATTGACCAGTGGTTTTTGAAGTACGCAGATTGCTTCCCATTCGTTCCTCAGACAACTGTGCCAACCATCCCATTGTTCAGAATTTTCATATCCTTTCTTCTCTAACTGTTGTTTGATATTGACACCTTTAGGGATACCACTCGATCTTTTATAAACAAGAATATCTCTGGCATAGAAACCAGCACTTTCAAGTGCTACTTGTACGTGAGCAACCGTTCGTGTGCTGTTGAAAACTAAAACTGTGGCACCCGGTTTGCAGATCCGAAAAAGCTGCTCACCCCACTCAAAGCACCACTTTTCATAATCCAGAGTGTTGTTGCGATTCCTTTGATACCATTTTTGGTTTCTGACTCCGCCTGCTAAACCACTGCCATAGGGAATGTTTTTAACAAGGGTTTTATTTCCCTTGCCATTGACTCTTTCAATACGCCTTTGAATTTCTGAGTCATCCCATTTATGACCAATAAATTCATAATTATAAGGTGGGTCAGTGATACACGCAGAAATATAATTCTCTGGCAAGGTCTTCATCACTTCACGACAGTCGCCAACCAAAACTTCATTTGAGGGAGTTTTTTTCATTAGTCAGGCAGTTACTAAAGTGGGAAAGCAACTCTTAATTATTCCACATTTGCAGTCTAGTATCCATTCCGGTTGCATCAGTATGATATGTTCGTTGCGACTTGTTTTGCTGCAGACAACTATATAATTACGAGTCAACCGGAAATGCGTAAATTTTGATTATTTCAAATAAACCACCGTTACACCTCCACCCCCTTCTTTTTGACTGGCGAGCTCAAAGCGGGAAACCTGCGGGTGATTCGCGAGGAACTCGTGAACCCCGCGCCGCAACTGTCCCGTACCTTTGCCGTGAATTATCCATAGCACTCCGTATTCCACGGCCTTGGAAAGAGCTCTGTCTATTTCGATTTCTGCGTCTGAGACTCTCGCACCCCGTAGGTCGATCGAATTATTAGCAGTGCGAATGGCAATTTCGGGATTGGGTTTTGCAGGTTCCGCCGCTGCTTGCTTAGCTTTAGCCGTAGCGAGTGCTTGTGCTTGGGCGGCCGCCTTGGCTAATTGAGCTTTAGTTTCCGGTTTTTGACCGTCGAGGGATTCAATTTCTCCGAGTTTGACAGTCATTTTCATAATCCCAAACCGAACGCTCAACTCTTCGTTAGCGTCGGGGCCGCTGAGGACTTCGGCGGTTTGGCCCAAGCTGGGAATGCGGATGCGATCGCCCACTTTCGGCATAAAACTCGGTTTGGGTTTAGCCGGTTGTTGCCGAGAGGGCAGATGTTTTTCTGAAATTTGATTTAAAGTTTCTGTCGCTTGTTGGGCATTTTGAGCCGTCTGGTTGCCCGACTGCAAGCGACGAATGATTTGAGCAATTTCTGATTTTGCCGACCCTATCGCCTCATTTACTGCCACTTCCTGAGCTATTTTTAGTTCTCGCTCCCGCTCTTGCAAAGCTGCTGCTTTTTGAGAAACTTCTCTGTGCAGTTTTTCGGTTTGGTGTAGCAGTTGAGTTGCTTCTCTGGCCTTGGTTTCCTGTTTCCGGCGCTGTGCTTCGAGTCCAGCAATCACTTGATTAACATCTTGAGAGGCTCCCCCCACATAGGTTTGAGCTTCTTCGACTATGGATGCTAGCAAACCGAGTCTTTTGGCAATGGTGAGGGCGTTGGAACGTCCGGGAATTCCCCACAGCAAGCGATAGGTTGGCTGCATGGAATTGTCGTCAAATTCTACTGAGGCATTTTCAAAGCGGGAGTCTTGATATTTGAGGGCTTTGAGTTCGCCAAAGTGGGTAGTTGCAACTGTTAATAGGGAATGTTGGGCGAGGTATTGCAACAGGGCGATCGCCAATGCACTGCCTTCTGAGGGGTCTGTACCCGCTCCTACTTCGTCTAACAAAACTAAAGATTTGGGAATTGGGCATGGGGCATGGGGCATGGGGCATGGGACATGGGGCACTTGTTCTGAGCTTGTACTGAGCTCCGTTGAAGTGCGTAGCCGAAGTATGGGGCCTGGGGAACTTGTACTGAGCGTATTTGTACTGAGAGAATCCGAAGTAGCCGAAGTATTGGGAATTGAGAGGTTTGAATTTTCTTCCCCTTGGGGCTGCGATTTATTGCCTAAAACTTCTAAAATGCGGCTGATGCGGCGGATATGGCCAGAGAAAGTAGACAAACTTTGCTGCAAAGATTGTTCGTCACCAATATCAGCCAAAATATTGTCGAACCAAGGCAATTCTACGGGTTCGCGGGCGGCAACAAACATTCCTGCTTTCGCCATTAAAGCTGCCAAGCCCAAGGTTTTGAGGGTAACAGTTTTGCCGCCAGTGTTGGGGCCTGTGATGGCGACGACGCGGATGTGTGGCCCGATCGTTAAATCGACCGGCACGACTGGAAACCCTTGCTCGTGCTGTTGCTGCCAAACTAATAAAGGATGGCGCAACTGGCGCAGGGTAATTTGCGATCGCAGGTTGCGAATTAATAATTGACTGTTTTCTGAGTTTTCCTCATCTTCTTTTTCTTCTTTTTCCTCATCTTCTTTTTCAGGATTTTTTGGTGCTAATTCTGGCTCTCCCAATTCGATAAATTTCGGCGGATTTGCTTGCAACCAAAAACTATAACGCGCTTTAGCGGCCGCTAAATCTAAAGTTGTAACTACAACCACCAATCTGTCTAAATCGGGTTTTACTGCTGCGACTTGCTCCGTGAGGGCGCGGCGGACTGCTTCTTCTTCGGCTTGTTCTTGCCGGAGCAACTGCCGCATTTGGTTGTTAAGATTGACTGTGCTGTGGGGCTCAACGTACAGTGTCGCGCCGCTGGCCGAGGAATCATGAACGATGCCCGGTATGGCATCTTTTTGGGGAGCTTTGACGGGAATGACAAAGCGTCCGCTTCTTTGGGTAATTAGCTGTTCTTGTACGGCGTTGGATTGGCGCTGCAAAATCCCCTGCAATATTTGATAAATGCGATCGCGCAACTGTCGCATTTGAACTCTAATTCCTGCTAATTTAGGAGTGGCTCTGTCTGCTACTTGAGCGCGATCGTCTATACAGCGATGGATTTCTTGCTCTAGTTCGGGATAAGTCCGCAATTGGGCTGCCAGTTCTTTGAGCGTCGGCACATCTGCCTGAGAGTCAATTATCCGGCGCAATTGCCTTGCTCCGGCGAGGGTAGTAGCAATTGCCAGCAATTCTTCGCCGCTGAGCAAACCTTGGAGTTCGGCTCGCTGCAGGGAAGTGCCGATGTCTTGGATTCCTTCAAAACTCAAAGCACCGCCAGCGCGGCTCTCTAACTGATAAGTTTCCTGAGTTTGAGCGAGGAGTTCTGCTGTTTGAGCTTGAGTTGCTGGGATTGCGAGGTCAAGGGCGGCGGCGACGCCGAGTTTGGTCGCAGCGAAGGTAGCCAAGTGCTGACACAGGCGCGGCCATTCTAATAGTTCTAGTGTTTCGGCTTGAATCAAAGTTGAGGTGGTGTTGGTAATTGGCATTCCCAGGCGCTGACCGAGAAGGTGAATTTAACGATACTATTAATTAATTTTAAAGTTTTTTATTGTTTCCTGGCGCAATTTGAGAAAGTATCTGCGATCGCCCTCAGCAGTCTTTCGGCCGAAAGCTCTGATGTAACATTAATTACGAAGGAGAAAATTGGCATTTTTGCATTACCCGTCTAAAATTATACCTTCTCGTGATACCAGTCCCCAAAAAATATGCAACTTTAGGCAAGCTCCCAACTATTATACAGTAAGTCCTTCCCAATTTTTTACTCTAAAATATAAAATCTAAAATGGTATAAGCTATTTTTGGTTTTGAGGGAGCGGGTATGGGCTGTTTTTTGATGTAATTGAACTATTTTGGAATTTTAAATCTGTCAGCGCAATTCTGGCGGTTGTATCCTAAAAAGTAATTTGTGGAGGTGGTAGAAGTATGGCAAAGATTCTGGCGATCATCGCGGATACTGTGACTTTTCAAGTTGTCCAAGAGTTACTCAGCCAAGAGGGACATCAGGTGAGAGTCGTTCCCGACGATAAGGAGGGTTTAGAGTTGGCGAAGGAATTGTCCCCCGATGCGATAATTTGCGACGGGACTTCGCCTCAAATCAACTTTTTGGAGGTGTGCCGGCTGGTGAAAGCCGAGCGAGAATTGGCGGCAGCCTATTTTATTCTGCTGACAACACCGGAGCAATTTGATGAAGTTCAAGCATTGGATGCGCCCTTTGACGATTTTCTGTTTAAACCGATAGTTAAGCAGGAATTATTGGCGCGGGTGCGCGCGTCTAAGCGATCGCACGAGTTGAGGGGGCAGTTGGAGTTAACCCAGCAAGAATTGGATCTGTCGCGCGATCGAATGCTGCAAACTGAAAAAATGTCTAGTTTGGGCGAATTGGTGTCTGGGATAGCCCACGAAATTAACAACCCAATTACTTTTATTTACAGCAATCTAACTCACGTCCAAAGCTACGCGACCGATTTAATTGAACTGCTGCGATTGTATCAAAAAGAGCTAGTCAATCCCGGCTCGGAAATTCTGCAAAAACAACAAGATATGGATGTGGAATTCGTACTCGACGATTTATTAAAAATTGTGAGTTCCATGCGTACCGGGAGCGATCGCATCCGCCAAATAATTTTGTCGCTACAGGATTTTTCCCGCAGCGATCGATCGGGCTGGCAGCTATTTGATGTTTCCGACGGTTTAGAAAATACTCTGTTGTTGTTGCAGCACCGCTTGCCGGCTCGCGAGGGAAGGCGAGACATCAAGGTGATGAAACAATTCGGCAATTTGCCACAGATTGAGTGTTATGCAGGTCTGCTCAATCAAGCTTTTCTGAATATCATCAATCACGCGATCGATGCTTTGGAAGAGTCGGCTCAAGAGTTAGAGGAGTTGGAATCCATCAAATTTAAGCCCGTGATTTTGATTACCACTCAGGTAGTCGATGCTCAGCGAATTTCGATTGAGATTGCTGATAACGACATCGCACATAGCAAAGATATCACAGCCCAAATTTCCGATCCATTTTTGGGAGTAAAACCTGCGGAACCACCCATATCATCGGGACTTGCTCTCAGCTATCGGATAATTGTAGAGCAGCACAAAGGAGAGTTCAAGTGTTTTTCCGAACCGGGTAAAGGCACTAAAATTCAGATAGAGCTTCCGCTGCGTCACAGTTAATTAAGAGTATTTACCGTTGGTGGGGGCGGGTTTTTGCGATTGTTGGTTTGAGCCTGAGATTATGGTGAATCCGCCCCTACAATGACTGGATTTTTTTTATGTAAAATTTTGTAGAGGGAATAGCAGAAGTTATCGAGAAGAGACTTGAGTTGATATTCAAGAGATTTGAAGGAGAGAGGTCGAGAATAGAAATATGAATAATTCCCTGGAGAGGGGCAACCACGGGGGATTGCCCCTACAAAACACGGTTATGTAGATGTTGTGTGTCTAGGAGTGGAATAATTAAAGGGAGACTTGCGCGCCTTGAGTATCGAGGCCGATCGCACGCACCTCAGCCTTTACCCCAAATTCCATCCAAGCAGCCGCCATTTCCCTCTCAACCGCCTCAGCGTTAGCCACATCCGTTAAAGCTAAAAGCGTGGGCCCGGCACCGCTAATTACCATTTCATAGGCCCCTGCATTCAGGGCAGCTTGTTGCACCGCTTCATATCCCTTAATCAGAGATTGCCGGTAAGGCTGGTGAATTTTGTCTTGGAGGGCGCAGCGCAGCCAGTTTTCATTGCCAGTTTCCAAAGCCCGCACTAGCAAACCGAGGTGTGCAGCATTAAAAATCGCATCAGCCTTGCTGTAATCTGCAGGCAAAACTTTGCGGGCTTCGGCTGTAGACAGTTCAAAATCGGGGATGGCTACCACGGGCACAATATTTGGATGCCAGGGAATATCGCAAATCTCCCAGGAACCGCTTGGTGTATTGCTAGCAGCGAGGCGACATCCTCCCAGTAAAGCGGGGACAACGTTGTCGGGATGTCCTTCAAGTTCGATCGCCAATTGCATCACTTCCACCTGACTCAAAGGCTTTCCGGCTAACTCATTTGCACCGACTAACCCACCGACAATAGCTGTGGCGGAACTTCCCAAACCTCTAGCCAGCGGCACTTGCATATCTATATGTATGGCTACGGGCGGCGGCGATTGGTTGAGGTATCCGTATAACTTGACAAAGGCTAGATAAGCGAGATTGCTGTCATCTGTCTTGACTTTGGCGGCTTCTTTGCCTGTAACAGTAATTTTTAGTTTCTCTGTTGCTGAGGGTTCGAGTCGGGAGAATTGGAAGCGGTTGTAGAGGCTTAAAGCGGCGCCGATGCAGTCGAAGCCGGGGCCTAAATTGGCGGTTGTAGCGGGTACAGTAACGGTAACGGTGGAAGTTTCGGGCATTTTTTGAATAGTTAATTTGGAATGTTTAACCGCCGATGAATGCGGATGAACGCAGATCGAAGGATATTATACTATGTTTTCAAAAGCACTCTATTGTTGCAGCATTTGAAGATGTTTTATAGCATCTTGATAATCGTTGGTATTGCCGTCTTTTTGATAAAGTTCCGCTGCTTTTTGATAATCTGCGATCGCCCCGTCTTTGTCTTCTAAGAACTCGCGGACTCTGGCGCGGTTGTAGTAAGCGTCGCCGTAATTGGGGTTAATTTCAATTGCGCGATCGAAATCTGCTTTAGCTGCTGGATAATCTTTGAGGTTGCGGCCGTGGATGATGCCGCGTTTGTTGTAGGCTTTGGCGTAGTTGGGGTTGAGCCGGATGGCTTCGGTGTAATCGGCGATCGCCCCTTGAATGTCTCCTGCTTCTGATTTGGCTAAACCGCTGTTAAATAAGTCTTCAGCAGGATTTTGAACGATGAGTATTGGCGCTGACTCTGCTGGAATGGCAGGGGATATGTCACCCAAAACGGTAACTAATCCTAAAATGCCGATCGCCGGGTAAAAGTGTTTCATAAATCTAAGCAAAAATTTGAGCAACAGAACAACTAAAACCAGGTAACAAAGGCGAAGTTAGTTCATCATTGCTCAACAGCGTAGCACTGAGCCTTAAACTTGCTTGTTCCCTGCGATAAACTTCTATTTGCTGCAACCGCCAATTCACAATCCAGTATTCCTGTACTCCTCGTACCGAATAGAGTCTGAGTTTCAAATCTCTATCCCGTCTTTCATTGTCTGCACCGAGGGACAATACTTCAACAACTAACTCAGGTGCGGCGGTTAAATGGCCGGCTTCGTCTAGCAAGATAGGCAAGCGTTCATTGCTCACCCAAACTACATCAGGAATAACACAATCTACATCTGTAAAAATAACTCCTGGACTAATTACTGATTCTCCTAATCCTGTTTTTTGTGACCAAGTTTTTAACTCCATGCAGATATTAGCACAAACTTCTTGATGATTCCAGTGTGCCGCCCATGTCACAAATAACTCTCCATCAATAATTTCGTAACGATCGCCGTTATCGGGCAATAGTTCTAAATCGGCGGTAGTCCAGCGTACTTTATCAGATATTGTCTGGCTCATACAAGCACTCTTGATAGGTGATACAAACATTCTAAACGATCGAGCATCTAAAGCATCCACAAATTTTAACCGGTGAGTGAAACGAACACAAAAACAAAACCCGCGCTGGCGGGTTTCTATATTCTTAGTCCGCGAAGGCGGACTTTGTTTGTGTAGTCGCGATTTCCAATCGCCGGATTTCCTGAGAATTACAAACCATGAGATTACTTCAAAATAGTTTTAGAAGCAATCCGAGTTTTCTTGCGATCGGCTTCACTCAATTGTTCACCAGACTGCAAACGAGTAGCAGAAGTTTGCAGCACAGTTGCGGCACTTTTATCGCCCATTTGCAGAGCAGTTTTCGCAGCAGTTTGCAGCATTGTTGCCGCGCCGGCGCGATCGCCCTGTTGCAATCGGGTTTCTGCGAGTTGAGTTTGGCGGTATTTAGCCAAAGCTAAAATGTGCTGCTGTACCATCGGGTTAATGGCCGGCTGATAAACTTTCAGGACATTAGCGGAAAGTGCAACAGGATCGGAAAGCAAACCTTGACCGACACTCGGATCGTCGTAGCGAATTTGCAATTGCCCGATCGCCTGTGTACCTTCGGGCAACTGTCCAATATAAATATTAGCCAAAACTACTCGCTCTATATCCTTCATTAAATCTCCCAAACGTACCATAAAGCGATCGCCCTCTTGCTGTACCGGTAATTCGATCGTATCCGGGGCAACTTGGGCGATCGGTTTGAGTTCGGCTAACCGCACTTTTGGCATTAGGGAAAATAGCAAATAAGCATTAGTCAAACCTACACCTTGGACGCGGCTAAACAGTTTACCAAACTCGTCAACCGCATCTTCAGGACGCTGAATGTGAGCCAGAGCACCGCCGCCTGCATCAGCAATCTTTTCCAGAATATCCTGGTTCCAGTTATCGCCAAATCCCAGAGAATTTAAAGTCATGTTGTAGTCGGCCGCCAATTTAGCCAACTTCAAACACCGGCTGTCGTCGCCGTGTTCGTTTTCGCCGTCAGTCAGCAGAAATGCCTGAGATATAGCTTCTTTTTTACCTTTGCCCAACTCTTCAATACCTAACTTAATGCCCTCATCAATTGCTGTGCCACCGGCAGATCGCAATTGCTCAATTTGCCGTTTAATGCTACTGGGGTCTCCCACAATTTGATTGGGGACGAGGACTTTGGCTTTATGGTCGAAAGCCACCGCGCAAAAGCGATCCCCGGGCTTCAACCGGTCTAGCAAGCGTCCGGCGGCTTGTTTGACGGTTTCCAAGGGGCGTCCGCCCATCGAACCGCTGTGGTCGAGAATCAGGCACAGGTTTAAGGGTACGCTGGAGTCGATCGAGCTTGCCGTCGCAGACACCGAAATCGCTAGCTGGCGCTGGGTCGAGGGCGCAGCAGCGTCAAGGTTCGGGTCGTTTAAAACCGGGAGCAAACTAACTTTCATGCGGGATACCTAAAGATTGCGTTAGTATTTCTTTAAGAATAGCTCCATCAGTTCAGGCAACATTTCGGTTATGTCAGGAACCTCAGCCTAAGTGCATGAGGCTTGTAAGAGATTCTTGCCAGCCGTCCTGACCAGCCTAAGACTTTCGAGGTCTACGTTTTTTGAGTCATGACACCCTGGGATGCGAAGCTAGTCCCCTGCCCTGTCATTTGCAGTTAAACAGTTTTAAGGTCACTGAAACAGTGCTGCAAGTTTAACAAGCTCTCAAAACAAAGGCGCGTGCTAACTTTACCCGTAAGGGAGTTTTGGAGAAGACCACATCTCCACGGAGGGGCAACCATACCCCTCCACCCCAATCCAATGTAAAGCCGTCCTAGAAGGACGGGGTTTCAGACCCATTTTTCTGATGAACACACCCATTAAAGCAGTGCAATCGCCATACTACGGGGAAGGGAACTCTCGGACGCCACCTCCCGATTTGCCATCCCTGTTGCTGAAGGAGCGGATCGTTTATCTGGGGATGCCTCTGGTGCCTGCGGTAACAGAACTGATTATCGCTGAACTGTTGTTCTTGCAGTACGAAGACCCGGATAAGCCGATCAAAATCTACATCAACTCGACCGGCACTTCTGGTTACAGTGGCGAACCCGTCGGCTTTGAAACAGAAGCCTTCGCTATCTGCGATACGATCAGGTACATTAAGCCGCCCGTACACACTATTTGCCTCGGTTCGGCAATGGGGATGTCTGCGATGCTGTTAGCGGCTGGTACAAAAGGCTTTCGGGCGAGTTTGCCCCACGCTTCGATTGTGTTGCACCAACCCAAGGCTTACACGCGGGGTCAAGCAAGCGACATTCAAATTCGGGCTAAGGAAGTGCTGGCAAATAAAGCGACGATGCTTGAGATTTTTGCAAGCTGTACTGGCCAACCGATCGAAAAGATTACTAAAGATATGGATCGGTTGCTGTACCTGACGCCCCATGAAGCTAAAGAATACGGTTTGATCGATCGCGTTCTTGAAAGTTCGGAAGAATTGCCGAAACCGCTGCCTGCTGGAGTCATCTAACTGGGAATGGGGAATGGGGAATCGGGAATGGGGAATGGGGAATGGGTAATAGGAAATGGGGAATGGGCATGAGTAATAATTAAGGGTTAATGGCTAGTAGTTTCTACCCTGGTTAGTTATTCAATAGTCTTTTTATGACTAACAATTCCCAATTACCGATTCCCAATTACCGATTCCCAATCACCAATGCCCGATGCCCAATTCCCGATGCCCAATTCCCAATTACCAATTACCAATTACCAACTAAACGGAGTTCCGAATTATGCCTATCGGTGTGCCAAAAGTTCCCTACAAGATGCCGGGGGGTTATGATACTCAGTGGATTAATATCTACGATCGCCTCTACCGGGAACGGATTATTTTCTTGGGCAGGGACGTTGACGATGAAATTGCCAATCAAATCATCGCTGTGATGCTCTATCTTGATTCGGAAGATTCAGGTAAGGATATTATTTTGTACATCAATTCCCCAGGCGGAATGGTGTCGGCAGGCATGGCTATTTTTGATACCATGCAGCACATTAAATCGGACGTGGTGACGATTTGTGTGGGCTTGGCTGCTTCGATGGGTTCTTTCCTGTTAGCTGCCGGTGCGAAAGGCAAACGGTTAGCTTTGCCTCACTCGCGAATCATGATTCACCAGCCTTCTGGGGGCACGCGGGGACAAGCAACGGATATTCAGATTGAGGCGAAAGAGATTCTGCGGCTGCGCCACGAACTCAATAATATCTATGCTAAGAATACTGGCAAGCCGATCGAGAAAATCGAGAAGGACATGGATCGCGACTATTTCATGTCCGCTGAGGAAGCCAGAGAATACGGCTTGATTGACAGAGTGATCGAAGATCGTCCGTAAGTTATTTTTGCGCTACCGTAGTGCGGGCAACCCTCGCACTACAACCTAGTTCGCAGTAAATTTTGGCAGAATCTTTACATTTAAGGATTCTGCCATATTTAACTTAACAGCCGGGAAGTCCAAGGCGTGTATAAGGCGGAGATATCTTGGAGGCGTCCGGGCGATCGCAGTACCCCGAATAAATTCAGCAAGAGGATGAAAGGCGCGGCGGTCGGAGGTACGGAGCGAGTCAATTATACTTTGGGAGCATCCTGATTCTCAATGTATATTCTAAGCATTGAAACAGTAGCACCACTACAAGATGCGATTTTCTACTAACAAGTCTTGCGCTTTTAGCATTCACACATTATATTTGAGGAAGGTCGAAAAAAGGAAGATATCATTGCAGCTAACCTACAAGTACAAACTGAAACCCACTCGTCCCCAAGCAGTGACGATATCGACTCACCTGGAACTCTGCAGGCGACAGTATAATTACCGTTTGAGCGAGAGATTCAAATGGTGGGAAGCTACCAGAACACCCATCAATACTTGTCCTTTGAATGCTTCTATAGTCTCAGTAGAGGAAATCTACAAGAATATTCCTCTGACTAGAGTGCAAACCAGAGATGGCAGGAAAAAAGATGAAGCAGGCAATCCCATAACAAGAAAGGGTGATATTTTCTCAAATATTGATGGTGGTTATGTACAGTGGCAAACCGTACAGTTAGCTGACTTGAAAAACACCAAGAAACTATTTCCTGATTACAAAAAGTTGGATGCCCAAGTCTTACAGGATGTAGTCAACAGGGTAGAAACTTCTTTCTCAAACTTTACGATACTTGACAAGAATGGCCGCCGTAGGGGGAAGCCTAGATTTAAAGGTTTTCATTATTACAAATCGTTTACTTATCCTCAACTTGACAATTTGAATATTATCAAAGATGAGCAAAGCAGGATTTGTATTGACCTAGCGAAAATAGGTCAAGTGCCGATGGCATTCCACAGACCAATACCGAAAGGATTCAAGGTTAAGACGGGAACGGTTATCAGAGAAGCAGACGGATGGTATATTTCCCTAACGCTAGAAGATAAAACAGTGCCAGTAACGGTTGCAGAAATTCAACCGACTGCCGAAAACTGTCTCGGTATTGATTTGGGAATTACGAATTATCTCTATTTGTCCAATGGCGAACGAGTCGAAAATCCTAGATTTTTGAGAAGGTCTTCTGAGAAGTTGGCCAAACTTCAAGCGAGGTTAGCTAAAAGAGTTAAAGGATCTAAGTCTTGGAAAATTATCAAAGACAAAATTTCCAAACTTCATCAATTTGTAGCGAGAACAAGATTAGATTTTCAATTCAAGACTGCACATAAATTATTCAATAAGTGTGATGTTTTAGTTTTGGAAGACTTGAGTCTCAAGAATCTAACTAGACGCGCCCAAGTTAAGACTGATATTGAGGACGGCAATCTGGTCTACTTGCCCAACGGTCAAGCGGCTAAGAGTGGCTTAAACAAATCAATGCTTGATGCTGCTCATGGTCAGTTTGCTACTGTTATCAAATATGTCGCTGGTAAACTAGGTAAAAGCGTTGTATTCGTTGACCCGAAAGGCACTTCTCAACATTGTTGGAACTGTCTCAACAAAGTGCCTAAAGAATTGTCTGAGCGATGGCATTCTTGTCAGTGTGGCGAGGAACTCGAGAGAGATGAAAATTCAGCCAAGCTTATCAAAAAGATTGGCTTGAATTACGAAAGTGGCGGTGGTTCTACGTCACTCAAAAAAGCCCTTGCAAACAGGGAAAAAGAAGCCTGCAGTCTAACGATACTCCGTTGACCGTCAGGTTTGTTCACTGGTATTATCAACGCTCATTCATGCTAGATGGATATTGCAGATTATTACCGACAGTTAGGACTGAGGTCTGGCGCGAGTTTATCGCAAGTTAAGGCCTCTTATCGGCAGTTAGCCAGACAGTATCACCCCGATGTGAATCCGGGAAACGAACAGGCTAAGAATAAGTTTATTGCTATTACTGAGGCTTATAAGTTCCTGGTGAATGTTGCCCCCCACCATGTTGCGGAGTCGAAAGTTGCCAATTCAACTGTGCCGCCTACTTGGACACCGCCGGATCAGGAGGTGAAAGCTCAACCGCAGGCAGTTAAAGTGACTCGAAAAGAGGCTGCGGTTCAATCTAATGCGGATCTGTCGGCTGCGGAACAAAAGTTAAAGCAAGATGCTTATTTTGAGCTGCAGCAGTTGCTGAAATATCAGAGGTTCCCACGGGCGATCGCCTTGATTGAGGGTTTAGCCCAGCGGGTTCCCGAAGATTTGGAGGTGCGTCAGTGGCAGGCGATCGCCTATCAGCGCTGGGGACGACATTTGATCGGAGAAAAGCAGGTTGATAAGGCGAGAATTTATTTGAAAAAGGCTGTGAAAACTGACCCTCACAATCGGGCTTTGTGGGCGGAAGTTGAGCGCGATTTTCGCAGGTTGGAACAGATTTATTGAAGCGATGTTGCGTCCCCCTTTTGCAGGGGGTCTGCGTCGTGAATTTTTAATTTTTCTAAAATAACTTGGGTATTTTCAGGTCGGTTTTCCGGTAGCGGTTCCATCAATTCGTCGATCGACTCTAGGAGTAACGGGTCAATATCTACAGCCTGGTTCCTCCAATTAATTTTACCAGTTTTTTCATTAACGGGAAAGTTAATCGGCTCTATGCCTGTTAATAAATGTACAAAAGTACGCCCTAGGGCATAAAAGTCCGATCGCACGCCTGCTTTACCTAGAATTTGTTCCGGTGCGGCGTATCCCGCAGAACCTATGGGTGCGGTCTCTATCTCTGCTTCTGTGGCGGCGCCGAAGTCAATTAATCTCAATTTCCCATTGGCTTCAAGCATCAGGTTGGATGGCTTAATATCCCGATGCACTACATGATATTTGTGGATTTCCTGCAAAATATTGCTCATTTGTTGCAGCCAATCAAGAGCGAGATTTTGAGAAACGTACTGTTTTTTAGTTAAGAATTCTGCCAAGTTTTCTCCGGTAATTTTTTCCATCACCAAACAAGACAATTTCTGGAAATTATTGGGGAGTTTAATTGGGAAATAACCGTCAGGTTCGACTTGGGGAACTGAGCCCTTTCCTGCCAGCCAAATCAAAACTCGCGCTTCTTGCTTGAACACGCGAACTAAATCGGGATTGTGTGTGTGTTTCAAGACTTTTAAAATTTTGACAGTGCCCCATTCGTTTTCCCCGGTTCCCAAGTCTTCAACTTCAAAGATGTCTGTGGGGCGTGCGGGATTGGGCGATCGCACTGGTTTAAGGATACGATAGCGATCGGCAATTAACAAATCCGTGCCACAAGCCTGACAATTTTGAGCAGCAGCAGGATTTTCACGTTGTTCGCATTGAGGATTGATGCAGTAAATCATCGGCCTTGATACGTCGACGACTGACGGATTTAACAAATTGATTCAATTATTAGCATAAAACCCAGCAAAACTAACCTTAAACGTTGTTGGCTCCTTCGATCCGCCAAGCGATAGCGATCGCCTTTTGCCAGTTTTCGGGAGTATCCTTCATCCCTAAGCCCTGATGCTTTCGCTTCCCCCCAAAAATGGGATTGTACTTGGTACTGAACTGTAACCGGAGTGAACCGTTATCGGACTGTACTTTGATCGTCTCAGGGGTTGCTTGTGATTTAGCGTACATATTGTTTTTTCAAGGTTCTGTAAGGGTTTTAGCCTTCTATCAAGTTTCTAGCAATCCTCGGTGAATCGAGCTGTGTGCATAGCGTGAATGAAGGCACAGAAACAATATAACACAGATAACCGATAGTGCATCCAGACTAGCGGTTGAAACCAAGGCCCGGTGGCTGCCAATAAAAGACTCAACATCTTTGGGAAAATATACTCACTTATTTGTCACAAATTTTACTACAAAAATGCTAAAAAATCAGCAACCAGAACACGGTCTTAATGTTTTAGTTACTGCTATTTTTTCTAAGGTACTTGGCGCGCTTTGAAGGCTACTTGAGACACGATAGACGGCAATACGCTTGAGTTAAAACTGTTTATTCCTCAGATATCTCCTTCCCCTCCTCGCCTCCCTTGGGGGACGCAAGAGCCAATTCTTGTCCCCCTTGGGGGGCGAGGGGGAAGCAGGCGGATTTGAACCGTATGGGGATAGAGGGCAAATCTCGCCATTACCTAAAGGCTCAACCCCTCAAATAAAATTCTCCCGCGCCAAAAGTTAGATTTCGGCGCGGGAGAAAAGGGATAGAGCTAAATGGCTCGTTTATTCCTCGTAGATGCGGCACTCAGCAGCGTCAGGATTGTCGTCGCAAAATTTTTCAAAAGAATTCTTAGGTTTGACTTGCTTTTGGTGGGAAGCTTCTGCTTGCAGTTCTTCAACTGCGTCCCACGCCGCCGCGCATTCCCCGGAAGTGGCGCCCTTGAGGTCACAGACGGTACGAGCGCTTTCTAGTTCTTCTTCAATTTTTTCTTGGATGTTGCCTGCGGGTGTTGTTGTCATAAAAATTGTTGGTAGGAAAGTGTAGGAGAATATGGTTGTCCCCGACCTATTTCTAGGTAATGTTAGCACGCGCCTTTGTTTAGTGAGCTTGTTCGGCTAACGGCACGTCCTTAACCCAAATAAAGATGTTGCCGGGTAAGGTTCGAGCGTCACCGCTCTCCCCTCCCCTAAGAACCGGACGTGAGGCTTTCGCACTCATCCGGCTCAAGCCTTATTTCAAGCTCGGAAAACTTGGGTTTTGAGTGTTCCTGATTATGGCACGTTTTGTGCAAGTGCCGAAGGTTTTCGATGTCGTCTCGTCCGCCTTGAGAAACAGGGATTATGTGATGGGTGTCTATTTCCTCTCCATTGAATAGAGGTTCGCCACAAGTTGGACATTTCCAGTTCTGGTTTTGAGCGATTTTGTAATTCCGAGAATTTTTAACCCAGTAGCTCTTACCGTATTTTTGGTGGCGATTATCCCAATACTCCTTTAGAGAGGAGTCATCCGGTGACGCTTCCCCCTTGACCTTTACATGGCGTTCAATGGGTGTGTATGCTATCGGGTAGAGGATTAAATATTTCTCTTTCCCTCGGCGGTCGCTAGTTGTTGTAGCGAATGTCCATGTATTGCCATTTATGGTCTTGAAGTAGCGTTTCCGAACCCATTTTGCGCTTTTCTGTGGGTGTCTACGCTTTGCCCATTGCCATAGGTATTGCCATACCCGGCATGAGATATATCCAAAGGTTTCCTTGCTAACTTGTCCTTTGTAATAGTTAGCAAAACCTCGAAGAATTGGATTGAGTTTTCTAATGACCTCCTCCTGTTCTACTCCGTTCATTGCCTTTATTTCTTTCCCGATTCGTTTACAAAAGTCTAAGACTTTCTTCTTCGAGGGTTTGACTAGCAATTTGCCATTGTAATGGCGGTGGTTGTATCCAAGGAAATCAAAACCATCATCCATTGACGTGATTAGCGTCTTCTCCGCGCTTAATTCGAGTCCTCTTTTTGATAACCCTTGTTGAATCTGGATTTGGGCTTTTTCAAGACTTCCTTTGTCTTTGGCTGTGACAATAAAATCATCAGCATATCTGACCACGCCAAGTTTTGGGTTGGTGGATTTTATGTAATTTTCTAATCCATGCAATCCTATATTGGCAAGTAGGGGTGAAATAACCCCACCTTGTGGCGTACCCATCTCTGTTGGATTTAATTTTCCTTCAAAGAACAATCCAGCTTTTAACCATCCTTGGATAAGACTTCTTTTGGGGAAGTTACTAATCTGGTTCAGGATAGATTCATGAGCAATGTTATCGAAAAATCCTCGAATGTCCGCTTCTAGTACCCATTTGTCATTACTTCCGTATCGTTTAGGCAGAACTCTATTGACGTTCTGTACAATGGCATCCTGACAACTTCTACCAGGTCTAAAGCCATAGGAATTTGGCTCAAACACGGCTTCCCATTCGGGTTCTAGTGAATTCTTAATTATTGCCTGTTCGATTCTGTCGCGCACGGTTGGGATTCCAAGCGGTCGTTTCTTTCCATTAGGTTTTGGTATCTCCACCCTTCTGGTTGGTTGGAGATTTCCCCCCTTCCAAGTATTTACCAGAGTCACCCTTTGCGCTGGGGTATTGATAATTTCTTTGTCAATTCCTGCCGTTGCTTTGCCTTTATTGGTCTGGGTGATACGCCGAACAGATAGTAATAAGTTTGCGTAGCTTCGTTGCATTAACTTCTGTAGACTCCTAAGAGTTTTGAAGTTACCAAGTTTTCGAGCACGAAAGATTCTTTGTCGTAGATTCCTAACAAGTTTGTTGACCTTTGGCCATTCAATATGGCTCCAGTCTTCTAGTTGTTTCTTCAGTCCGTTTGTTGACATTACTGCCCCCATCTAACTTGTCCTCAGATTTGGTTTCTTTGACATTTTGTCTTTTCGTATAAGACCCAGATGAAGTCTGCTATTCCTTTTGGTCAGAGGCAAATCTTGAACCTCTATCTAGTTCATTACAAACTAGCGTTTGCTTTTTCATCCATCCTCTACCCTCCAGAGATTTCGGTCTTCGTTGCCTTAGACTTACTAGAAGTTTTCGACCTCTTCTAGACTCTGTAGGGTTTACCTTGTTGTATCGTTTAGTTGTCTGTTCTTCCTTAGATGCTGTCTATTCTGCGGTGGGAATTGTATTCACACGATTTAATAACGATTAAATATTAAATCTACCCACTTACCTTTTTGGTTAGAGCCTATCAGCCCTATTTGGCTCCCTTCGTTATGACGCAGTTTAAATGACAGTTCACGAGTGTTCATCATAGAAAAACTCCCTCTTGCTCCTTACCAGATTAGGCTTCCAGTAAGGGTTACTTCCGTGGTCTGCACTCCGCCTGTTTCATTACTTACTTGGGCGTGACCGAACTCTATAAGAGTCTTTTACGTGAGGGTAGAGGGTGTGAATCCCCTAGAGGAGTAGGCTCCTCAAACTAAACAACCTTTTCAAGTCGCGCTAACCGTTAACGACAGAGCAAGGGACTAGCTAAGCAGCCGCTTGGTGTCATAACTCAAAAAACGTAGACTTCTAAAGTATACGGCTGGTCAACTGTGGTTTAAGTCTTAGGCTCGAAGCGAGCGTGTCTTTAGACCTGGGTCGTTGACCTTATTAAGTAAGAAAGGTTTTCTTTTTGGATGTTAGTTTGGGTTGGATTTGCTGTTTCGGTCTGGCGACCCCAGCTAATAATAGCTTGAGATGCGCTGCTGTTGCAGCAGCCCAGAGAGAAACCATCCATAACTGCGAGCGCAGCAGCCGTCTCTACTTCCTGCTTTACTAGCCCGTAGGCGGATTCTAGTCCACAGGCATCAATGTAGGTCGAGCTGACCTTACTTTTGATGAAAACATTACACGAGGTTGGTGTGTCAAACTGTATTGAGCTTTATCTTTTAAGATTTAGCTGAATACGGCATTTAAGACCAAACAGATTAATGGGACACTCATGTTAACTTATGTTAACACAAGAACGGCAATCGATGGGGAATCGATCGCCCAAGAATACCGTCCCCCCAGTGGCCAGTTCCGGTTAGCCTAATGTATAGAGATAGTTTTATAGAGAAGTTTGCCTTATGTACACCCAAAACCAAATGCAATGGGTCAGCGCTTTATCAACCCGTCCCTCTTTGGAATCCGCCCTCAAAGAAGTTATAGAACAAGCCGATCGCGACCTAGAAGGCCCGGCTGATTTAGCGCTGATATTTATCTCGTCTGCCTTTGCCAGCGAGTATTCTCGGCTGATGCCTTTACTCCGAGAACTGCTGCCAGTGCCCGCGATCTTGGGCTGTGGCGGGGGAGGAGTCATCGGCACGAACCGGGGCGGCATCACCGAAGAAGTCGAGGGATCTCCCGCAGTCAGCCTCAGTCTGGCCCATTTGCCGGGAGTGAATGTCAGAACTTTTCACGTCGGTGCAGAAGAACTGCCCGACTTAGACAGTCCCCCGGATACTTGGGTGGATCTCTTGGGCGTGCCGGCCCAGGAAGAACCGCAGTTCATCATCTTGGCAGACCCCTTTTCCGCAAAAATTAACGATTTGCTGCAAGGGCTAGATTATGCCTATCCGGGCGCGGCAAAGGTAGGGGGGCTCGCCGGGGGGGACGGTGCGGGCAGGGGCGCGGCGCTGTTTTGCGACTATCAGCTTTACCGAGAAGGGACGGTTGGGGTAGCTTTGAGCGGCAATATAGTTTTGGAAACGATCGTCGCTCAAGGCTGCAGGCCGATCGGGCATCCTTATCGGGTGACGGAAGGAGAGCGGAATATTTTGCTCAAACTCGAAGAACAAACCGACGATACGGGCAGCGCGGGCATCGAGCGATCGCCCTTAGAGGCGTTGCGAGAGTTAGTTCAAACTTTGAGCGAAGAAGACCGAGAATTAGCGCAGCACTCGTTATTTGTAGGCTTAGTCAGCGATGAATTCAAGCTGACATTAGAGCCGGGAGATTTTTTAATCCGCAATCTGTTGGGAGTAGATCCGAAAGTGGGGGCAATTGCGATCGGCGATCGAGTCCGTCCCGGACAGCGCATCCAATTTCACCTGCGGGACGCGCGAACCTCCGCAGAAGACCTAGAAATGCTGCTCGATCGCTATCAGCGGGCCGCCGAGTACAGTGGTACCTCCAGCGCCGGCGCCTTGATGTTCTCTTGTCTGGGGCGCGGTGAAGGGCTTTACGGCGAATCGAACTTTGACTCCCGACTGTTCGGCCGATACCTCAAAAACATCCCGCTGAGCGGCTTTTTCTGCAACGGCGAAATCGGCCCAGTCGGCGGCAGCACATTTCTGCACGGCTACACCTCTGTATTCGGGATTTGCCGCCAAAATTCATAATTTGTGAACGGTTGGCTGTTGACTGTTGACTGTTGACTGATGACTGTTGACTGTTGACTGTTAACTGGGCTCTCCTGAGTTTATGGTGTAAAATGTACCTACTAATACATTTACCGTTATGAGCTTCCATCTAGACTATCTATTAGCCTTGCCTGGAGTCAGGGTTGAAACTTGTACTCAAGTTGAGGGAAAAATTTTCTTGGGACTGAGCATTTCATCAGAAGGAATTGTTTGTCATCATTGTAACAATCCTACCGAAAAACTGCATCAAAATCGACCAATTTTAGTAAGAGATTTGTCGGTTTTTGGTCGTCCTGTATATCTAAAAATCCCACGACGGCAGTTTTACTGTCCTTTTTGTCAACGGTATCCCACAGAAAAATTAGATTTTTTGGACGTTAAAAGACGGCATACTCAACGATATGAACAAGATATTTATGAGCGTGTCAAACAATCGAGCATGGAGCAAATTGGACGAGAAGAAGGACTGAGTTATGACGAAATAAAAGGAATATTTGAGCAGGTAAACACCCTCAAAAAAAAACCGAATTGGCAACGGGTTAAACGAATTGGTCTCGACGAGATAAGTATGCGCTCATGTCAAGGAAATTTTGTGACTGTTGTGAGTGACCTGGGCGAAGGTAATTTAATTGAGATGATTGATTCTCATCGCTGTGAAGAAATCATTGAAGTCCTTATAGAACAACCAATTGAAGTTCGTAAACAAGTTGAGGAAGTGAGTGTTGATATGTGGGGAGGATTCCCTAAAGTTATCAAAAAAGTATTCCCAAACGCCAAAGTTATTATTGATCGTTTTCATGTAATGAAAGTAGTTAACAAAGACGTAAATAAGTTACGTAGAGCAGCCGGAATAACAGACAGGCAAAGTAAAAATTTATTATTAAGTAATCGAGTAAATTTGAATCAAGAGCAGATTTATAAATTAGAATTAATACTAGAAAAATCCGAATGTTTGCGAATTGCGTATGAGATGAAAGAAAAATTTAGAGAAATATATGAGACTAATTTGACGGTCAAAGAAGGGCAGACAAAAATCAAAGAATGGCTAAATCATGCACAAGTATTTTTTAGAGAATCTGCATCAACAATTGAGAATCATTTTGAGGGTATTTGCAACTACTTTCTTCATCGCACCACAAGTGGAGTCA
>NZ_JAUBTT010000267.1:0-1238 GCF_036705125.1 Microcoleus sp. B7-D4 | reverse complement strand
CACATAGCGTACAATTTGCCTTAAAAAACTTTGAAAATATCTGGATAGCTGACGGCTCAACATTAGAAGCATTATTTTGTAAACTAGAAAGTTTATCAGATGTTCCTAGTGGTCAATTATCCGGGAAAATGGGAGTAATCATAGACCTAGTAACTCATCTTCCCGAAGAAATTTGGTTTTGGGAAAATCCGAAACAAGCAGATAGTCATTGGGAAGAGGATTTACTAAAAAAAGTTAAGCCAAAAACCTTGCTGTTATTAGATAGAGGCTTCTATCACTTCGCTTTTTGGTCAAAATTAATCGAGAAAGAAATTGGATTTATTACTCGGATTAAGAAAGGTGCATCTTATCAAGTCAAGCGGGTATTAACCAATACTTATGATGTCAAAGACCAAATAATTCAGATAGGTGCAGGGACAAAAAAAACGCCTGTTTTGACTATAAAATTAGTACAAATTTGCTCGAAAAATTCCTGGCGTTCTTATCTGACAAGTGTCCAAAATCCCGAAATATTGCCACCCTATGTAGTAGCCGATTTATATCAAAGACGCTGGCGAATTGAATCGGCATTTTGTACAGTAAAGAGACTCCTAAATTTAAGTTATTTATGGACAGGTTCGTCCAACGGAATCCAGCTTCAAATCTGGGCTACTTGGCTATTTTATGCGGTTTTGGTAGACTTGGGAGATGCCGTTGCGGATGAATTAGGAGTGCCAATTGAACGTGTTTCACTCTTAAATGATTTATCGAGGGATGTATCATTTTTCTGTGGCCTATCAAAAAGGATTAGCTTCTGACCTAGTTAAGTATTTTGCCGACGCAAAAAATCAAGATTTAGGGATTGTTAAGCGACGACGAAAACCTCATGTCAGGCTAATTATTTCTCCTTTCCCTGGAACTCAAAGAAGTCCCGAACAATTTTTTTTCAATAATAAAGGAACAAATGGAGTCATATTTTAATTGGGTCAACAGGTAAAAAATGAGTAAAATTACTCATTGACAATAGTGCTTTTAGCTTAACTTGTGAGTAATGCTCGGACTCTGACTCTTTTGAGTTGTCAAAAGCGGCTGTCTCTGATTTCTGTATCAGATCGCTTGATGGGGGTTTCGATGATGTTTTGCTATTGCTAGGCTGTCTCTCTTGGAGCTTTTCGAGCTGGAGTTGTAATTTTTCAATCAGCTTCTGTTGGGTGAGCACAATTTTGACCAGCTCCTGGTGGCTCAACTGGTCAACCATT
>NZ_JAUBTT010000266.1:0-1251 GCF_036705125.1 Microcoleus sp. B7-D4 | reverse complement strand
CCGATAGAACGCCTCCAGAAGCAGTTTTACTCACGGGCTGCCCGACCGCAAGAATACCTCTGTCTCTAATTACTTGTGCTGCTGCTGTATCGCGATGAGTGGTGTACCCGCACGACTGACAACTATGGATTCTGACATCCAAGGTTTTCTTACCAGTATGGGTTCCACATTGGGGGCAAATTTGACTCGTATAGTTTTTATCAACACGAGCAAAATACACCCCGCGCTTCCAACACACATGGGACAGAATCGAGAAGAATTGACCATAGGCTGCATCGAGAGTATGTTTACCGAACATCCCCTTTGCCCAAGCCTTAAAATTGATATCCTCAACGAATATCATTCCTGCTTGGTCACATAACCTATGAGCTAATTTATAGTGCCAATCCTTTCTGGTATCACTGATTTTTTGATGAATTCTAGCAATCTTTTTCTGGAGATTAAGCCAATTATTAGACCCTTTTCTTTGATGCTTTAATCTTCGTTGCAGTGATTTCAACTCGCGGTGAAGTGCCTGAAAAAATCTCGGTCTTTTGACTAATTCTCCATCGGAAGTTGCGAGGTATTTGTCAAGCCCAATATCTACCCCTAATGGATGTCCTGACGCTGGGCGAGCGGGCAGGTTGACTGCTAACTGGTAGGTCAGCATGACAAAATATCCTGATGCCCTTTTAACTACTCTAATTTGCTTGAGTAGAAAACCCTCTGGTGTGGGTCTAGACATTTTCATCCTTACCCACCCAATCTTAGGCAGGTTAACCTTTCCATTCTCCACTGCTGCATCCTTAACAGCCGGGAAAACAAACGATCGCATCCGTTTTTTGAAGCGAGGAAACCCATGCCCTCTCTCCCACATTGCCACAAATGCCGACTCTAAAACCTTTAAAGTTTGCTGCAATACTTGCGAATGAGGGGTCTTTAATTCGGGACAATGCTTCTTAGCTTCTGCCAAACCTTTGCACTGACTAGCATAGGTTGGTCTAGGAGTATCCGGTGAGATAATATACTCACCAACTATCGAACAAGCATTAACAGAAGACTTACGAGAATTCACCCAATCTTTCCGTTCTCGCAAGGCATAGTTATAAACCTGACGACAAACAGACAACCAAATCTCAAATATTTGAACTTGAGATTTGGTTGGACGTAGTTTGTACTCGTGAGTTACTGTTAGCATGATATAATCATATCATGCTTTTAGAAATCAACCAGGATTTTTCTAAGACTGTAGGCGGCCGCATCCGCTGCCGA
>NZ_JAUBTT010000265.1:0-1252 GCF_036705125.1 Microcoleus sp. B7-D4 | reverse complement strand
AATTTGCAATGCGCCACGAGTTGTAGGACAAAAACTTACAATCTGCGGGCGATGCGTTTTGAGTTAGACGCTTGCCTGTTTTTAAATCGTGCAAGCTAATTGTTTTCCGGTACGGGTCTTTCTTCGTTGGAGATTCTTGCCAACCGCCAACGTAACAAAATCCGTATTTAGGGTGCTTGACGACTGAACCGCGCTTAAACCCCACACTCAAAGTGCCGCCATAACGGGGGCGAATATGACCTGTGGAATGCTGCAAGCGATGGAGTTGTCTGCGATGAAACTCAAGAGAGATTACTTCTATTAGCTTGGTATTGTCGGGTTGAGTATGCCCGCCCACGTACCAATTAGCCAATACCCAAGAATCAACGCAGTGAGCCTCAAACTTGTTTGATAGCTTCTGTTTTGATTTTTTAAGTCCAAGTTCTTGACGCAGGTTGTAAGTATCATTGCCCGATTTAATCTCAAGATGGGCAATCTTTCTAAGCTCAGAGTAAAACCAGTGCTTGCCAACCTCTAAAGGACTAAACGATACGTTCCACTTACGTCCGTTTTTCCACGTTCGCGCTTTGATGTCCTCCACAACAAATGTTGATATCGGAAACATCAACGTTAGCCAGTTAACTATCCTTAACTTCCACTGCCATCTCGCCTTAGTAGATGGAGGGAGCCGATTTTTGTTAACCAACCTGTTAGCTCGGTTTTGACGGCACGGTGTGTTCCGAAACCGCCGAGCACGTCGCATATTTCGCCTTACTTCAACATGGTCTTTTACCCAATCAATTGCATGGGTCTGGATGTTTAAGTAGGTATGCGATTTGGATTTAATGGTAAATCCTTCGCGTTTGCTACCTGGATCGATGCCAACCGCTATGGGTTGATAGTTGTGGCTTGAAGGTTCTATATTCAATCGAACACAAAATACCCCCTTTTTCCAGAATGGTGTTGCCTTACCTGACTTAATCCAGCGCTTAGCGCGGCTTGAGGTAGTCGGCATTAACGGTCTATTTTCACTGTTTACAACGGGTACAAACATTTAGGGTAAGTCCTATCTATAGGTATATATTTCCCTTCGCCACTGGCACATCCGAGCGGTTAAAAACTAGGGAGGCATTCTTAACGTCCGGTGGGATAGCACTCCCAGATGGCTCAGTTTGTCTTAAAGACGCAGGCTAGACACTGTTTTAGTCTTGAATTAAGAAGACGGTGAATCTTCCTCTTTCAAGCCCCATGCCTTTAGGCTGGGGTTAGTGAC
>NZ_JAUBTT010000264.1:0-1252 GCF_036705125.1 Microcoleus sp. B7-D4 | reverse complement strand
TCAAAAATTGACAATTGCTTAAATTCTGGTGGGTTGACGCTTCTTTGGGTGCTGCTATCCTGGGATAGTCTTATGCTTCCTCCACGCCCGTTTAAAGTCTCCGAAAGTCCTCCGGCGACTAAAATGTTAGTTGCGGCGTTAATATCCCTATCATGAGACGTGCCACAGTTGAGGCAAATCCATTCTCGAATTGAGAGATCTAATTTCCCGATTTTAAACCCACAACAAGAGCAGGTTTTAGAAGTCGGTTCCCATCTATCAATGACTCGAAAATCTCTGCCATATTTTTCTGATTTTGCTTCTAGGAAAGTTCTAAATGTTCTCCAACCTAAATCAGAAATTGCACGGGATAATTTGCGGTTCCTAACCATTCCTGACACATTTAAGTCTTCTAACACAATCGTTTGATTCTCACGAATGAGTTGAGTTGATAACTTGTGCAGGAAATCTGTGCGAGTATCAGCTAGTTTAGCGTGAAGTTTAGCTAACCGCTTTCGATAAAATTCATGTCGTTTAGATCCTTTGGTTTTCCGAGATAGAGATTTAGATAACTTTTTCAGATTCCTAATCCTTTTCTTTAGGGGTTTGGGAGCTTTTATTTTTTGTCCGTTACTCAGAGTTGCAAAGGTTGAAATTCCTAGATCGATACCAACTGAACTATCAGAAGATGGCAAGACTTCGGGTTGAACTTCCACGACAAAACTGAGGAAATATCGGTCAGAACTGTCCTTGATGATTGTGACTGAACTGGGTTCTGAGGGCAACTCTCTTGTCCAAATCACCTTAAGCTTCCCAACTTTCGCTAAATAAACCTTCTCACCTTTGATGGAAAATCCTAGTGAGAGTGAATCGGGCGGATTGTTGAGATTTCCGCTTTTTAAAACGAGGGGGTTTAACTTTTTGTCCCTGACGTTTCCCTTTACATGAATTGAAGAAGTTTTGGTATGCTTGCTCTAAATCGTTTAAGGATTGTTGTAGGGGAACTGCTGAAACTTCTGATAACCATTCCCGTTCCTCTAACTTCTTAGCTTGAGTGATGAATTGCTTTTGAAGTTCGGCATTTTTCGGTTTCTTTTGGCCTCCAATATATTCAGAAATGCAAAAACCTAGACTATCGTTCCATACTACTCTGACACACCCAAATAACTTGGCTAACGCCAATTTATGAGAGGGTGTCGGATAGCATCGGTAGCGATATCTAGCTTTCATTTGTTTTTGATATTTACTGTCTTTATCTTAACATAAACCAGAA
>NZ_JAUBTT010000181.1:0-7539 GCF_036705125.1 Microcoleus sp. B7-D4 | reverse complement strand
GTCAGCTTGAACACCTTAGTTTGTTCGCGCCGCTTGCTGACACCTTGAGCGAGGCTATTTTGTAACTCGAATTCGCCCCGATCGAGCGCAGCGCCCAATTCGATAAACCTCGGAGTTTCTTCCTCAGTCTCGACAGTTTGCTCGACAACAGAACCGCTGCGCGTAGTCACAAGCGAGCTTAACGAAGAGAACCTCTCTTCGTTAAGATCCGAAGAAAGGCAATCGCAGAAGTTTCGAGTTATTTACATTCTGTTACATAAGCGGGTTTATTTACGCCTACCTACTGAAATTTCATAATTGGTTTTCTATCGCTCCTAACGCCTTTAATGTTGCTTTTTGAGGTTCCGTTAATCCGGTTACTCCAGTAATATTCATGCCTTCATATAACCGATCGGGACGGAGAATCTTGAGACATTCTCCTGTTTGAACATTCCACAATCGCAGGGTTTCATCATAGCTAGCACTGGCTAGAATCAGCGGACGATCTGAAGAAACGCCATCACAATGCGGTTGAAACGCAATAGAAATGACCGCTCCTGTGTGTCCTTGCAGCACTCGCAGGCACTGCCAAGTTGTTGTATCCCACAGGCGAATTGTGCGATCGGTACTGCTGCTTGCCATTAATCTACCGTCTGGGCTGAAAGCAATAGAACAAATCGAACTCGTATGTTCCTGCAAAGTAACGCAGCATTGACCTGTATTAATGTCCCACAACTTCAACAAATGGTCATCACCACCTGTTGCCAGCAAGTGCCCCTGGGGATGAAAGGCCGCTGTCCAGTTGCGACTGGTATGACCCTGCAAAGCCATACAACGCTCGCCAGTGTTTGCATTCCACACTCTGACTAACGGATCGTTACTCACGCTTGCTAGGAGATGAGCTTGCGGATGAAACGCGATTGCTAGTACATTCCAATGCCCCCCATCAAATAGGGTTTTAATCGTGGTTTCAGTAGTAATATCCCAGAACCGAATCATTGCATCGCCATGACCCATCACTAAAATATCGCTTTGAGGATGAAAGCCGATCGCTTGCACCCAATGGGTATGCTGGTAAACCGTCTTAAGACGACAGTCAAATGCAGTTTCTGAAGCTTGACTGAGAGTAGAAGGTTGAGCAATTACCTCAAACTCCCACAGGCATACCTTGCCACCCAAATCGGACGTAGCAAACCAGTTTTTTTGGGGATGAAACGCAGTACCCCAAACCTGTATAGTATGTTCTGCTATAACTTTCAAGCAGCGTCCAGTTGCTATATCCCAAATTCTTACTTGACCATTTTCACTGCCACTAACCAGTAGAGTTCCCTGGCTGTTGCAGGCGAGGGTTCTAAAAGCAATCATCTTTCCTTGCAAAGTTCTGGTACATTGCCCGATTGTTGTATCCCAAAATCTGATGGTTCCGTTAACGCTGCCACTGACAACGATCGAACTGTTCGAGAAACAGCCAATTGCGAAGACAGCATCTCCATCGCCTTGCGACAGAACTTTAAGACATCTTCTAGTCCGGACATCCCAGAGGCGAACGGTGCCATCGCTACTGCCACTTACCAAAATGCTGCTATCAGCAGTGTAGCCGATCGCATTTACAGGACCTTTGTGACCTTCCAAAGTATGGAGACAGTCCCCCGTTTCTAGATCCCAGATTTTGACTGAAGAATTTGCTCCACCCGTCGCCAGATGAGTACCGTCAGAATTAAAAGCAACTGACCACACCATATCTGTATGGACAAATGTCTGCAAACATTCTCCAGTCGAGACATCCCAGAGTCTGACTGTTAGTTCGGCCCCAGCACTCGCCAGTAGCCTGCTGTGAGGGTGAAATGCCAACCCAATACCTTGAGCCTGACTGCCTGAAAGCACCCTGAGACATTGCCCGGTTTGGACATCCCACAGTTCGATCGTATTGCCATCTTTACTGCAGGCAACTAGCTTACCGTCTGGGCTAAATATCGTTACTAGCACAGAATTACCAACGAACCAGCTTTGCAGGCATCTTCCTGTTGTGACATCCCACAACTTGACGAGATGATCGTAACCACCACTCACCAGCAATCGTCCGTCTGGGCTAAAATCCAAACCTTTCAAGACTAAAGAAGTGTGGGCTGCTAAGGTAAGCACTCGTTGACCTGTTGCCACCTGCCAAACACAAATCATGCCATCGTTACCGAGCTTTGCGACTAAGGTATTGTCTGGGCTGACGGCAACTGCATTGAGGCTGCCCAGTAATTCGGCAAAGACTGAGTTAATCAAATGGGTATCAGCTAAATTAACTTGTTTAAGCGACACTTGTCGCAAATCTGCTTGACGAATCGTTAAGCCAGAAAAATCATATCCACTCAGATCGGCGTGCAATTGAGATAGTAGATTGATTAAGTTACCAGCTCCATATCCCGATCGGAGGTGAGGTTCTCGTTTCAGGCGTTCTAGCATTGGCTGTAATTGTTGCGCGATCGCCTGTTGAGTGCCAAAATGACCCAACAGTTGAGCAATCAGAGGTTGCACGAGCGCTCGCAGTTGCGCCTCTCGAATGTAATCTTTTGCCTGCGCTTTTAACAGTGCGTAGGTTGATAATAATTGCGGTGCCTGCTGACAAATTTCATCACAAACAGTTTCGATCGACTTCTGTGTCATGTATTCCATGACAACAGGTTGCTGGGTAAATCCTTGAGTGCTGCATTCAATCAGCGATCGCCGCCGCAAGTATTCTAATGCTTCTAGCAGTTTGGCTTTAGAAAGCGCAGGGAAAAAATCATTTTGCAATTCCTGAGTTGTTACCCAGTCTCGATTAATAGCCAGCCAATACATTACCTGTTTTTCTATATCCGACAGACGATTGAATTGCCCATCAAGTAACAACCGAATTCCGTTAAAAACAGCAGTTTTTTCCTGTATAAACGCAGAAATATTGCCGTCAAATACTTCGCTAATCGAGGTGGCGACAATCTTTAAAGCCAGAGGATTTCCCCCATAAAGTTCATTAAGCTGTTGGCGATCGGCATCTGAACCGCTCAAAGACTTACTTGAGAAAATGCCATCGCTTTCTGCAGCGCTTAAACCGATCGTTTGCAGTACCCGCACTAGAGAGATTTCTCCTGCTAGAACCGCAACTTCGTCTGGTTTTTCACGACTGGTAAAGACTAAACAGCTTTGATGGCTGCTCTCGCCAACACGCTGCAACAATTGTCCGTAGCCTTCATACTGAGGTAAATAGTGCCCGGCTCGATCGCCGCTCTGCAAGATCGATTCGCCATTATCTAGAATCAGCAGACAGCGATGTTTTTGCAAGTATTGCAATAAACGAGAAGTTTGTTCGTAAGTCGATCGAGGCAGCTCAATGTCTTGTTGCTGGGAAAGTATTAGAATTAGGTCTTTGAGCAAGTCTTCTAGGGGAGGCGCGTTCCGCAGCGATCGCCACACAACAAACTCGAAGTGTTCTTGAATCTGCTGGGCCAGTTTTACTGACAGTGCGGTTTTGCCAATGCCACCCATCCCTAACAGGGCGACTAATCGACAGCGCTCCCGCACTATCCACTGGGTTAGCTTGCCTAATTCTTGAGTGCGTCCGTGAAAAATGGAGACATCGATCGCTTCTCCCCAATCACAAAGAGGATCCACATTGAGGCAGCCGATCGCAGTGGCTGGTGTTTGGGCAAGGCTAGCTTGATGGTCAGCAAGAACAGGAGCATTTTTTTGTTTTTCTGTGTCTTGTCCCTGTTGTTGTGCAATTATTTGTCCGGCCGCAAGGCGTTCTATACAAGCACGAAAGCTTTTCTTCGTTACAGATTCGCCAAAGGCAGTTGATAAACGTTGCCATAACTGGGGTGCAAAGGTACGGCTGAGGTAGCTGGCAGAGTAGTTAGTTGTCTGTGCGATCGCTTCGTAGGTTTGTCCCAACCACGCACCTCTAAGCAGCGCAATTTCCATAGCAGTCAGAGGATTGCCCGTGCGATTTTTCACCAGCCGATCGACCCATTCAAGTCCGTGTTCCAGCTCCATACTTTATCGATAAAAGTATTAATTGTTACAAAAATTACCTATCGAACAATATTTCCTTTGAAGCTTACCAAATAATTTACGAATTTCAGCTATTGACAGGAAACGGATTTTGTGAATTGCAATGCGGTTAAATTTTTTGGACTCTAACCGACTGCCAGAAGTTGGCTCAAACTCCTTTAAGTTCAACAGTTTGGCTGTGGCAGATACCCTGCACGAACTTGCTCTGTGGAAAATCGATCTGTAACGCGAAGTTTATCTATCGACATGAAAGCCTGAATTCGAGATGCTGGTACACATGATGCAAACAACACCTTGCATTAGATTGAGAATAAATCGAATTAGAAATCAGCCAGTCCCAAAAATTATCGTATCCTATCGTGTAGGCGCGAGCGACCGCAATAACTATGCTTCGTATTCTGGACTTTAACCCGCACTATCCTGCTGCATAAAGTCCGCACTACAAACAGTTTTTGTTATGGTAATCGATCGGACACGAGCTCGGTTATCTGCTTGCTAAAACTTGCCGATAATTGCAAATATTTGTGAGGCTAAACCGATGAAATTACAAAAATCAATCCTAACAATGAAAGCAAAATTTGTTTCTACAGTCATGGGAATTTCACTGTTAAGCGTACCGGTGCTGTCTGATATTACCAATGCCCAAACCCCATCACCCGCCCTGCAAACCGGATTGCAATTTCAAGCATCTGAGGAATTCAATGTCGGTGCAGTAACTACTTTATCTGTCACTACAACTTACCAAGTAGACTCAGGCAAGTGTGTCGGTCAGTTCTACCACCCTAATATGGAGACTCACAGCCGCACCCACGAAGAGCTAGTCTTCGGGAGAGCAGCCTTCATTTCCCAAACTACGCCACCCGCTCCAGGGTTGCGCGTTACTATCAGAAATGTCACCCCCGGGATCGATCGCAACCCTTCTCCTTATACCGATCGCGGATACGATAAAGCTCCAATGTCGCAAGGATTTAAAGTGTCTTTTGACATCACACACAAGGGTAGCTATTTAGCCGTACAACCTGGCAATAATGACTTTTCCTATGAGATAAAACGCGGTAATACCATCATTGAATCCGGGACTTTTACCGCCAGAATCGATCGGAGAAATCAAAGCATCACCCGCAACGAAAATTTCAGTTGGAACATGGGCTTTGGCTTAAATGACGACAAAAAGCGGTGTCAACAACAGCCTGCTTCCCAGCAGAATGGCTTCCCAATGCCGCCCCTCGATTGGCCGCCTAACATCCCAAGAGATTTGTTTAGGGATATGAAGCCGTAATTAAACGACTAAAAAGCACATGCACCGACAGCACCTAAGTGATGTCTAGTTTGGCGTGAAAAAATTTTGGAATTTGGCATAACTTCTATGAACATCGATCCTGTAAATATCAACTTATCTACTTTCCTCGATCGCCACAATCTGCTGCTAGCCAGTAACATGAAAAGCCAGATCGCGCTGCCCAACAATTTCAACGATTTGATGGCAAGATTCAACCATGTCAGCGATGCAATAAACAATCAAAGTGGCGATCGCATCAATGGACTTAGCGATAATGACATCCTGTTGGGCGATGTCGGCAACGATACGATTTGGGGGAATGCTGGCAGCGATTTGCTCGCGGGCGACGCGGGGCTAGATGTATTAATCGGCGGGACTGAGAGCGATATCTTCGTGTTGGAAGCCCAGGAAGGAACTGATATTCTCACTGACTTTAATCTTAACGATCGCGATCGGCTCGGTTTAGCTGCGGGGTTAACCCTTGATGAATTAATCGTTTATCAAGGCACAGGCGACAACAGCGAAAGTACATTAATTAGCACTAAGACTGGGGATTTACTAGCAATTCTGAAAAACACCAATGCCAGCGCGATCGACAATTCAGCCTTCCTCACTTTAAAACCTCCTGGATCTGTAACCAGCCTCGGCGATCGGGCCATGCGATCGGATGTAGCGCGCGATCGGTTTAGAGTAGACGGCACCGGCGTTAAAATCGGGGTGTTATCTGATAGTTTCAACAAACTGGGTGGAGCCGCCAAAGATATTGAAAGCGGCGACTTGCCTGCAACAGTCAAGGTGTTATCAGAATTTGACCATAAGTCCCTCGCACCGATGGATGAAGGCAGAGCTTTGCTGCAAATTATTCACGATATTGCTCCAGGAGCTGAATTGTTATTTCACACAGCCTCTGCAGTCGGTGAGTTTAACAGCGCTCTAGAATTCGCCAAAGCAAATGAAAGGGTTATAGCTGACGGAATTCATGCCCTGGCAGCACGGGGAGCGCAAATCATTGTAGATGATGTCAGGGTTCTATCTGAACCGATGTTCCAAGATGGCATCATTGCCCGAGCGATCGAAGAAGTAGTCAAACAGGGAGTTTCCTATTTTACTTCAGCAGGTAATTCTGCTCGCCATAGCTATCAAAGTGCTTTCAACTCGGCTGGATTTGTGCCAGGTTTCGGAGAACTTCATGACTTCGATCCGGGGCCTGGGGTAGATATCTATCAAAACATCACGCTAAAGACAGGTGATTCCTTCGACCTCTCACTGCAATGGGACTCACCTATGGCTAATTCAACTAACGATCTTGACATTTACCTGCTCGACAGCACCAAACAAAAAATATTAGGCAGCCGCACATTGTCAAATGTGGGAGGAGATCCGATCGAGTTTTTTAAATTCTCCAATGATGGTTCCTTTGGCTCCAATTTATTCAATCTCATGATTGCCAAGCGATCGGGTGCTGCTCCCGGTTTAATGAAGTATATAGCGGGCGGTTCCGCTACCTTCAAAATCAACAATTACAACACCAATAGTTCAACTGTATATGGCAATGCGAATGCCAGAGGAGTCGCAGCAGTCGGGGCTGCCTCTTATTTTCTCACTCCTGAATACGGTGTAAATCCTGCAATATTGGAAAAGTTTTCTTCGGCTGGTGGCACTCCTATTTTGTTTGATGAAAAGGGCGATCGTCTATCTAAACCTGAGTTGCGCCCGCAGCCGAGTTTCGTCGCTCCCAACAATACCAATACGACGTTCTTTGGCAACGATATTCTGGAAGATGCTGACAGTTTCCCCAATTTCGCGGGCACATCTGCAGCGGTTCCTCATGCGGCGGCAGTTGCGGCTTTGATGCTGCAAGCAAATCCCTACTTAAGCCCAGCGGACATTAATAGAGTCCTAGCGCAAACGGCTTTGGATATGGACGATCCAAACACGCCCGGTTTTGATGTTGGATTTGACCTTGCCAGTGGATATGGTTTGATTCAAGCCGATCGGGCGATCGAGCTAATTAGTTAAAAGTGTTCGGTTGTAGGCATTAGGTAATAGCTATGAGGTGATAGAGTTCGGTTGTAGGTGTTAGGTTTGAGGTGTGAGGCTATTTTCGCAAGTTGCCGAAATTAGCATTTCATATCATCCCATCAGCGTTTATCCGCGTTTATCCGCTAAGGAATGAGAATTAAATAACTTAGAATTTTGATGGTTCTTGTGGGATGGGCGTCCCGCCCGTCCAGAAAGGGCGG